>NZ_JBFRPK010000021.1:74359-216099 GCF_041471965.1 Vibrio sp. 10N.261.51.A3 | reverse complement strand
GCCTCCTCCTACTCGATTTAGATTTGGAGTCGTTGTTTGGACGTAACTTGTTTAGTTCAAGCGGAAGCGGGCGATCATTTCACAGTTGGTCGCGGTATCGATCTTCTCCACCATAGAGGCAATTTTAGGGTTTGGGTGGCGTTTCATGAAATCGATCAGCGCTTTCTTACAGCAACCAATAGAATCGATAAAGCTTGAACATTGGGTATTAGGGCACTGAGGGATCAGTGTGAGTACCTTTTCGGAAGCCAGTTGAAGATACTTGAGCTCGTATTCAGTGTCGCCAGCCCAACGCCAGAATTGAGCAAGATTGTGGCAAGAAATCACCGAAATCAGTAACCGCTCATCGGCTTGAATATCGGTGCGTTCTGTAATTTCTTCACTTAAGTTCAAAGCCTGCTGATAATGAAGAATACTTCGTACAGGATCGTCGAGCTGCAATGCAGTATCGGCAAGTAACGTGTGTTTTTCCCATTCGCTAATCATTGTATTACCTCATTAATCAATAGGCGGTTAATTCAAATGATAATCATTATCATGTAAAGTTTCATCAATGAGATTGTTAAGAATAATTGGTGAAGCATATCGATTATGGGGAGAGTGATAAAAAAGAAGCGAGCATAGTGCTCACTTCTTTTTTCATTTCATCAGGCGTTCAAACTCAACTTCTCAAAGAGGTTAAGGAATTAACCTTCTAGACCTGCGCTTGCTTGTTTGTTCTGAATCAGCTCAATCATGTAGCCATCAGGATCTTTAACGAACGCAATGTGTGTAGAGCCGCCTTTAACCGGACCCGCTTCTCGCGTTACGTTGCCGCCAGCTGCTTTAATCGCATCACACGTTATGTAGATGTCATCAACACCGATAGCAACGTGACCAAAAGCAGAGCCAAGATCGTATTCCGTGGTGCCCCAGTTGTAAGTCAGCTCAATCACTGCGCCTTGAGATTCGTCGCCAAAGCCAACGAAAGCCAGTGTGTATTCGTACTCTTTGTTTTCGTTCTTACGTAATAGCTGCATGCCCATTACATTGGTGTAGAACTCGATAGACTTGTCTAGATCACCCACGCGTAGCATGGTGTGTAAAATACGACCGTTTGACATGATTTGCTCCTAGCTTGTTATTGGTTGTTTCTTTTATAGCACTATATATGAGCAAGCTCATAAGCAACACCAAAGAGATGATGAGTTTGGTCATATTTTCTTATTCTCATCATCTATCTTACTCTCCCCCTCTACCTCTTTTCTCATTTGTATTACAAAAAATCAAAGGGCGACGGCCTTATTAATTTGTCAGTTACTAGCACTTAATTCGCAATTTTGCATAAATAGTAAGTTTGAGTGTTGGTCTTTTTTGTAATGGCCAAGAATGGCCTTGGTTGTTGAATTGTGACTTATATCTCCATCTTGTTGCTGATTTCCTTTCGTTTTTACAATTGGCATCTAACTTTCCATTTTATCAATTTATTATTACGCCAACATATCCCTTTTTATAGAAAGGTTATTCCGATGTTTTACTTCGTTATTAAGGAATTTTCGATAAAATACGCTAATAACTAATGGTTTTTACGAAAATGCAAAAGGTGTCTATTTTTTGTACTTATCTTTTTTTAACAATAGTTTGGGCTTGTATTGTTTGTTTTATGTTTGATGTTTGGGGTGGTTGTGTTTTCAAAGTAGTTGTCAAGTGTGTATCAAGTGTATCTTTTGCGATCTTTGCTAAATAGACAATCCTTACTATATAGTTTTTCAAGCGCACCAAATCGACTAAATATTCACTTTTGATTTGTGCGATTTTTCTATCACATAAGAATAAGTATTATTTTATTACATTAGCCTCGGCGTGAGGCATTGATGTGGAGTACTCAAATGACGAGTAAATGGTTTACACAACAAAGTTCAGATGTTTTAAACGAACTGAACGCAGATCAAACGACAGGTTTATCAACTTCTGAAGCGGATGCACGCTTAGAGAAGCACGGCACTAACGAACTGACTGCACAAGAGTCAGCTTCTGCGTGGGAACTGTATATTCATCAATATAAAAACCCACTGATTTTTATTCTAGCTGTTGGTGCAATCGTTTCTTGGTCTACTGGCCATGCGATTGATGCTATTGCTATTGCAGTGATTATCCTTATCAATACTGGTATCGCGTTCTGGCAAGAATTTAAAGCTCAGAAAGGGATGGAAGCGCTAAAAGAAATGGCAGCTCCAGAAGCCGAAGTGATGCGCGATGGTAAATGGATCAGTGTTCCAGCTAAAACCCTCGTTCCTGGTGACATCATCAAAATTAATACTGGCGATATTCTGCCTGCTGATGTTCGTATTCTTGAGTCAAACCGTCTGACGGTAGATGAGGCTGCACTTACCGGTGAATCTGAGCCAGTGAACAAGCAGTCTGAACGCCTTGAAGATGAGACTCTTGGTCTTGGCGATCAGAAGAACATGGGCTTCATGACAACAATCGTGACTACAGGTACAGGCCTTGCTGTTGTAACAAGCACAGGTATGCAAACTGAAGTTGGTCACATCGCTGATATGATGAACCAAACGGAAGAGACGAAAACACCAATGCAAGAGCGTATGGACACCATCGCACTCGCGTTATTGGTTGTTGCTCTTGTGGTTGTTGCTATTGTTTGTGCTATCGGTGTTTACCACGGTATGCCATGGTTAGAAATCCTAACAACAGGTATCTCTTTATCGGTTGCCGCTATTCCTGAAGGCTTACCAACGGTGGTTACTATCGTATTAACGATGGGCTCGACTAAGATGGTTAAGAATAATGCTTTGGCTAAACAGCTAGCAGCAATCGAAACGCTTGGTTCTACAACCGTTATCTGTTCAGATAAAACAGGTACGCTAACACAAAACCAAATGCAGGTAATGAAAGCGTACGATGTGTCTGGTCGTTACTGGGATGTATCAGGTAAAGGTTTTGATCCTAAGGGTGAATTCATTACCAAAGGTCACAATGTCGAAGCGACAAACAGCCCTGCTATGATGAAAGGTCTTGTTGTTGCAACGCTTTGTAACGATGCTGAATATGTAAATGCTGATGGTAAATGGACGGTTCGTGGCAACCCGACAGAAGGTGCACTAATTGTTGCAGCTGCAAAAGCAGGTCTTAAACAAGATGAAATGCTATCAACGGGTGGCTACTCAATTGTTAAGAAGTTCCCGTTCGATTCTGGTCGTAAGATGGCTTCTGTTATCGTTCGTGACCCACAAGGTAAGCACTTCCTAGCATTGAAAGGCGCGCCAGATGTTGTTCTTGGTAAATCAACCAGCTTCATGGTTGACGGTGGTTTCGTACCAACGGTTGGCTGTGAAGTTTCAGGCAACTTGGCTCTCGATACCGCACCGTCTCAAGAACTTCATTTAGACTTTGAAGCGGCAATCCAAACCTTTGGTGGTGATGCTCTGCGTACACTTGCCGTTGGTTTCCGTGAATTAAAAGAAGAAGAGCTTGAGTTAGATTTCCCTGAGCTTGAAAAAGACGTCAGCATCCTGGGTATCTATGGCATCATGGATCCACCACGTCCAGAAGTGCGTGATGCAGTAAATAGCTGTTATAGCGCTGGTGTTCGTACGGTAATGATTACCGGTGACCACGCAGTCACGGCAGCAGCGATTGCTCGTGAAATCGGAATCATCCGTAGCGAAGACGATCTAGTGGTAACGGGTGCTGAGCTTGACCAAATGGATGACGAGAAGCTTTTGTCTATCTGTTCTCAGGTTGCAGTATTTGCACGTGTTACTCCAGAGCACAAGCTGCGTATCGTAAAAGCGCAGCAAGAGAACAACGAAGTTGCCTCTATGACCGGTGACGGCGTGAACGATGCGCCAGCACTGCGTCGTGCAGACATTGGTGTTGCGATGGGTATTACAGGTACGTCTGTTGCGAAAGACTCAGGTGACCTTATCCTGTTGGATGACAACTTTAGTACTATCGTGAAGGCGGTACGTCAGGGTCGTCAAATTTTCGATAACCTACGTAAGTTTATCCGCCAAGCACTTACAGCGAACGTGGGTGAGGTTTCGGTAATCCTATTTGCATTCCTACTCATGGGACCAGATGTAGTACTTCCGCTAACTCCACTAATGATTTTATGGGTTAACCTCGTTTCTGATGGTCTACCAGCACTCGCACTTGGTGTTGAACCAGAAGAGAAAGATCTCATGGAGCGTAAGCCAGGCAAACGTGACCAAGGCTTCTTCTCTAATGGTCTAGGCGCTCGTATCCTAACTCGTGGTCTCGCATTAGGTGGTCTAAGCTTTGTGACATTCTCTTACGCACTCGACGGTGGTTACAGTGCTCAATACGCACAAACCGTTGCGTTTTTAACACTGATCTTTGCTCAACTTTGGAGCTTGTTCGATGCACGTACGTTTACAACGATTTATCGTAAGAATCCGTTCACTAACCACTACCTACTTGGTGCGGTGGCAGTATCGGCTATCTTGTCTTTAAGCGTTGTTTACACAAGCTTCGGTCAGCTGGTATTCAGCACAGAAGCACTAGAGTTTAATCACTTAATATCGTTAATCTTCATTGCAGCAGTACCAACATTTGTTCTATCTGCTATCAAAGAAGTGACTAAAGTGAAGTTTATCTAAGACAGACTTCTTAGCTAAATAATTGAATCCCGCCATAAAGGCGGGATTTTTATGCCTGTTATCTTGGGAACGCAGAATTAGAAATGAAAACTGATGTAGAGGCGGCTTCTAGAGAGTGGCAACAAAAAAGCAGCGCTTTAAGCGCTGCCGTATTGATTAATCGTTGTGAACGGAAAGACTAATCTTCGCTCTTTTCTTTGAACTCACAGAGGTCTTCAATGATACAGCTGCCACAGCGTGGTTTACGTGCGACACAGGTGTAACGTCCATGAAGAATGAGCCAATGGTGGACATCCAGTTTGAATTCTTTTGGGATAACTTTAAGTAGTTTTGCTTCGACATCGTCGACGGTTTTACCCATCGCTAGCTTAGTGCGGTTTGATACACGATAGATGTGAGTATCAACGGCAATCGTTGGCCAACCGAATGCGGTATTTAACACTACGTTTGCTGTTTTGCGACCAACACCTGGAAGGGCTTCTAATGCAACGCGATCTTCCGGTACTTCACCATTATGTAAGTCAAGCAGCATACGACACGTTTTGATGGTGTTTTCTGCTTTTGAATTAAATAGACCGATGGTCTTGATGTACTCTTTTAAGCCATCAACACCTAGGTCGAAAATTGCTTGTGGCGTGTTGGCTACAGGGTACAGCTTATCCGTCGCCTTGTTCACACTAACATCGGTTGCTTGTGCTGATAAAAGTACGGCGATCAGCAACTCGAATGGGCTGTTCCAGTTAAGCTCAGTCTCTGGCTTTGGATTGTTTTCTCTTAAACGCTCAAGTATTTCTACTCGTTTTACATTGTTCATAGCGACATTACTTTCAAATAGTTAGGGCATGAAGCTTGGATTGCTTCTGCTTTATCATCGGTTACGCGCTCTTATGAGCGTCATTATTATATGTACTGTTTAGATCTGATTTTCCCCGCTGAGTGGTTGAGCTAACTCAGCGCGGTTTAAGCTAATTTAGCTTATTAAGCATTGGTAACGCGAGCGCGTTCAATGACTGGTTTTTCTTGTTTTGGTTGTCTAGATTTTGCTTGGTTATCGATGATGTTTTTCAAAGCAATTAAGAAACCAACACCAATGAAGGCACCCGGTGGAAGCAGGGCTAACAAGAAGCTGTTATCAAATTGGAATATCTGGATTCGTAACACAGAAGCCCAGTCACCAAGCAGCAGGTCTGCGCCATCAAATAGGGTACCGTTACCAATAATCTCACGCATCGCACCTAACACGACCAATACTGATGTCATGCCTAGACCCATCCAAAAACCATCTTGAGCCGCTGGCAGCACTTCATTCTTTGAAGCGAAGGCTTCCGCACGACCAATGATGATGCAGTTGGTTACGATCAGCGGGATGAAGATACCCAAAGATAGGTAAAGCCCATAGGCGTATGCATTCATCAGCAATTGAACACACGTTACTAGTGATGCAATGATCATTACGAATACTGGGATACGCACTTCTTTTGGTACGTGGTTACGAACCAAAGAAACAGAAACGTTTGAGCCGACCAGTACAAGCAAGGTAGCAATACCGAGCCCAAGTGCGTTAGTGACTGTTGACGATACAGCCAGCAGCGGACATAACCCAAGAAGTTGTACTAGGGCAGGGTTATTGGCCCACATGCCATTTTTGATCAGTGTTTTATGGTCACTCATTATTCACCACCACAATTTAGAGGTTGAGCAAGCAATGCTTGGTTGTTTTGGTTAACGTATTGAACCGCTTGTTTGACTGACTTCACGACCGCTCTTGGTGTGATGGTTGCGCCAGTAAACTGGTCAAAGTCACCACCGTCTTTACGAACCTTCCAACGGTCAAGATTAGAATCTGTTACTTGTTTGCCTGCAAACGAAAGTATCCAATCACTTACACGCAAATCAATCTTATCACCCAAACCTGGAGTTTCTTGGTGAGAAAGCACGCGAGTACCTAAAATAGTACCGTCGATCTTCATTCCAACAATCACTTTAATCGCGCCGTTGTAGCCGTCTGGGGCAATCGCTTCGATCGCAATCGCACTCGGCTCACCATTGATTTTAGCAATGTAAGCCGGCATCGCTTGCTCAGTACCAAGCTCTTCTGCTTGAACCAAAGTACAAGACGAAAACAGCTCGTTGTCGTGCAGATCGTGCGGGATCACTTGATTAAGAACAGACAGTAACTGAGCCTGTTCTTGTTGTTTGATCTGATCTTTGGTCAGGTAGTGAGTTACCGCGACCAAACCCGTCGAAGCACACGCAAAGATCGCGAGTACAAGGCCGTTTTTCTTAATTGCATTTAGCATGATATCCGCTCCCTTAGTGGCCGTATGTACGAGGTTTGGTGTAGTAGTCAATCAGTGGAACACACATGTTGGCTAACAATACAGCAAACGCCACGCCATCAGGGAAACCACCCCAACTGCGGATGATAAATACCAAACCGCCGATCAGAGCACCAAACACCAAGCGACCTTTGACTGTCGTGGATGCTGAAACTGGGTCGGTCGCAATGAAAAATGCGCCTAGCATAGTCGCACCAGACAATAGATGAATGGTCGGTGATGCGGTTTCGCCAGGAGTGAACATCAAGAACACTAAGCTAAATAGGGTCAAGCTGCCCAGAAACGCGACTGGGATATGCCATTGAATCACGCGTTGCTTGATAAGCACCAAGCCACCAATAAGGTAAGCAAGGTTTACCCACTCCCAACCCACGCCAGCTAACCAGCTAAATTGAGGTTGAGACAGAGCTTCAGAAGCGGTGTTGCCTGCCGTTAATGCGGTTTTGAAGGCATCGAGTGGCGTCGCCATTGTGGTGCCATCAATCCCTAAACGAGCTTGTTGTAGAGATAATCCTTCATTATTGAAGCCAGTAAAGATCATCAAGAATGAGTCCACAAAGCTGGTTGCTTCAGCGGTTAAGCTCGCGGGAGCATTCCAACTGGTCATCTGAACTGGGAACGAGATCAGCAAAACAACGTAAGCGACCATCGCTGGGTTAAATGGGTTTTGCCCAAGTCCGCCGTATAGGTGTTTCGCGATGACAATTGCGAAGAACATACCTATCACTAGAATCCACCAGGGAGAGTGTGGAGGAATCGCGACACTAAGTAGCCAAGCGGTGACAACAGCACTGTAATCACGTAGCGCCATCACTGGCGGGCGCTTTCTTAGCAGCATGATTGCTGCTTCAAAGGTAATCGCAAGTGCGATAGCAAATACTAACTGGATGAGCGTACCCCATCCGAAGAAGTAGGTTTGAGCTAGTAGACCTGGCAATGCACAAATAGCGACCCATTTCATCAGATCTGGGGTGCTTCTACGACTGTGTGCGTGCGGTGAGCTGGCGATAAAGAAGGCCACTACTCTTTCTCCTCATTATTCTTTTTATCTAGCTCTTGCTGTGCTTTTCTTGCTTTAGCACGAGCAATAGCAGCAGCAACGGCTGCTTTTTTAGGATCGACGGGTTCTGATTGAGTTTCAGCCTTTACTTCAACTGCAGGTTCAACCACAGATTCAGGCGTTTCTGCTGATTCTTCCTGTTTCGCTTGTTGTGCCTTTCTTGCTTTAGCGCGAGCAATCGCGGCGGCAACTGCAGCTTTCTTAGGATCGACTGACTCTTGTTGAGTTTCAGCTTCAACTTCAATCACTGGCTCAGGCGTTTCTGCCGTTTCGTCTTGCTTAGCTTGTTGAGCTTTCTTGGCTTTAGCGCGAGCGATGGCTGCAGCAACAGCGGCTTTCTTAGGGTCGCCAGAGCTTTCAGCCGGAGCTTCACTTTCGGTTTGAACAGCTGATTCCGCTTGTTGAGCTTTCTTCGCTTTAGCGCGAGCAATAGCCGCAGCAACTGCATCTTTCTTGGCATCGTCAGTACTTTCAGTCGGAGCATCAGAAGCTGATTCTGCTTGTTGAGCCTTCTTGGCTTTAGCGCGAGCTATAGCCGCAGCAACTGCATCTTTCTTAGCATCACCTGATTTTTCAGCTGGAGCTTCAGAAACTGACTCTGTTTGTTGTGCTTTTTTCGCTTTAGCGCGAGCGATAGCTGCAGCAACGGCGTCTTTTTTAGCATCACCAGTACTTTTAGCCGGAGCCTCGGAAGCTGAACCTGCTTGTTGTGCTTTCTTGGCTTTAGTGCGAGCTATTGCTGCAGCGACTGCATCTTTCTTAGCGTCACCTGATTTTTCAGCCGGAGCGTCAGAAGCCGATTCCGCTTGTTGAGCTTTCTTCGCTTTAGCGCGAGCGATGGCTGCAGCGACAGCATCTTTCTTAGCATCGCCAGAGCTTTCAACAGGAGCATCCGAAGCAGATTCCGCTTGCTGTGCTTTCTTCGCTTTAGCGCGAGCAATCGCAGCAGCAACGGCGTCTTTCTTCGTATCGCCTGAGCTTTCTGCAGGAGTATCGGCTGCTGCTTGTTGTGCTTTGCGCTCTCTCGCTTGACGCTTGCGCTCTTCACGCAGTTTAGACATTTCAGAGTTGTCTGGTTCAGCGCCTTCCGCTTTTTGAGCTGCAGCTTGTTTCGCTTTTGCCTTCGCAATAGCGGCAGCAACCGCAGGTTTCACTGCTGGTTCTTCATTCGGAGCCTGATCCGCAGCGGCTTTTTGTGCTTTAACACGAGCAATCGCAGCAGCAATAGCATCATCACCGCCGGATGTTTTCATATCTTTACGGCGGTTATCTGCGGCTTTTTTAAAGCGGTTTTCACGTTCGGCTTTATCACGCTCCATACGAGCGTTCTTCTCTTCAAAACGAATCTTGGCGCGTTCTGCAGCAGCGGCTTCATCTTTTCGAGTTTTGATTTCAGCTTTTGCTTGGCGATAGTACTGAACAAGAGGGATTTCGCTTGGGCAGACAAATGCACATGCACCACATTCAATACAGTCTTTAATATTTAGCTCTTCACACTTATCCAACTCGTTGGCTTTGGCGTGCCATTGCAGTTGTTGAGGAAGTAGAGACGCAGGGCAAGCTTCAGCACATGCGCTGCAACGGATACATTCCATCTCGTAAGTGCTTGGTGAGATCTCACGACGCGTTGGCGCCAAAATACAGTTCGACGTTTTGGTGATTGGCACATTGGCATGCGGCAAGGTAAAGCCCATCATCGGGCCGCCCAAAATTAAACGCGGCAGTTTTTTATCTGCTTTGTAGCCAAACTCTTCAAGTAACTCATGTACTGGTGTGCCTAATAGCGCCCAAACGTTACGAGGTTGCTTAAAGGTTTTACCGGTTAATGTCACAACGCGGTTAACCACAGGTTCGCCGTCAATTACCGCTCGCTTAATCGAGTAAAGAGAGCCGACGTTCTGAACCAAAACACCAATGTCTGCAGGAATGCCGCCAGCTGGAACCTCTTTGTTGGTGAGGATCTTGATAAGTTGCTTCTCACCACCAGAAGGGTATTTGGTTGGGATAACGCGAATGACGATATCTTTGTCTTTCGCTGCAATCTCAAGTGCTTTTATCGCATCTGGTTTGTTGTCTTCAATGCCGATAACCGTCAGCTTTGGTTGAAGAATGTGTTCAACCACTTCGATGCCTTTTAATACTTCGTCGGCATGTTCTTGAAGCAACTTGTCATCAGAGGTGATGTAAGGTTCACATTCCGCAGCGTTGACGATCAAAATGTCGGTACGACCTAAGCCTGATTGAAGCTTCTTAGCCGTAGGGAAACCTGCGCCGCCCATGCCTGAAATACCAGCTTGGCGAATCACATCAAGCAGTTCGTCAGAAGTCTTTGTCGAAAAATCTTCAACTGGATTTTTTTCAATCCAAGTGTCTAGGCCATCAGGTTTAATAACCACGCATATTTCGCTCAAGCCTGAAGGGTGAGCGGTAGTTCGCGGTTCGATAGCGGTAATCACACCCGATGTTGGTGCGTGTACTGGCAAAGTAAAACCTGTGTCTAAGGCCGTAAGTTGCTGACCTTTTAACACAGTGTCGCCAGCAGCAACCAATAGGTTCCCCGGCTTACCGATGTGCTGTTTCACAGGAAGAACGATTTCTTCTGGAAGCCTTGCATGGACGATATCAGTAGTATTCGACTGTTTCTTGTTTTCAGCAGGGTGCACGCCACCAGGGAAGTTCCAAATAGAGCCCGTGCGAATTTGTTCAATTAAAGAGATCATACTAACCCTATGCTTTAGGCTCTGACGCAGTCGCATCAGTCGCTTGGTTAGTGATATCAGTAAAAGGGATGATGTTCATCTGCCATTTCCAATTTTCAGTCGTTGTTGCCACTGGAATCATTTCAATACAGTCAGTAGGGCACGGTGCGACACATAGATCACAACCTGTACATTCATCTTTAATTACTGTGTGCAGTGCCTTGGTGCCACCAACAATGGCGTCAACAGGGCAGGCTTGAATACACTTGGTACAGCCGATACACATATCTTCGTGAATGAAGGCAACGGTTTTTACTTTGTTATCTAAGTCATGAGCGGAGTCTTCAACTTCTACGCCCATTAAATCTGCTAGCTTCTCAATGGTTGCTTGGCCGCCCGGAGGACATTTGTTGATCTTGTCTCCGTTAGCGATCGCCTCTGCGTATGGGCGACAGCCAGGGTAGCCACACTGGCCACATTGAGTTTGCGGTAAAATGGTGTCGATTTGATCGACGATAGGATCAGCTTCAACTTTAAAACGGATAGAAGCAAAGCCCAAAATAGCGCCAAAAACAGCGGCTAAAACGGCTAGCGCAATGATCGCAATTAAAATGGTACTCATGTTTATTTCACCAACCCAGTAAAGCCCATGAATGCCAGAGACATTAGGCCTGCTGTGATCATCGCAATCGATGCGCCTTTGAATGGCATTGGAACATCAGCAACCGCAATACGTTCACGCATTGCAGCAAATAAGATCAATACAAGAGAGAAACCCACCGCTGCGCCGAAACCATAGATGATCGACTGAATGAAGTTGTGGTTTTCATTGATGTTCAGAAGTGCCACACCTAATACCGCACAGTTGGTGGTGATAAGAGGCAGAAAGATACCCAGCAGGCGATAAAGAGTCGGGCTGGTTTTGTGAACGACCATTTCCGTAAATTGAACAACCACCGCGATAACCAAGATGAAACTCATGGTACGCAGGTATTCAATACCCAGAGGGGTAAGGATGTAGGTTTCTACTAGGTATGCAGAGACCGACGCTAACGTTAGAACGAAAGTCGTCGCGAGGCCCATGCCAATCGCAGTCTCCAGTTTCTTGGAGACTCCCATAAATGGACATAGTCCTAAAAACTTCACTAGCACAAAGTTATTGACCAGCACTGTGCCAACCAACAACAAAAGGTATTCGGTCATAATGGATTAATTCTTGAGATTCCGATCCCGATATTATCCTGCTTTGCTCACCTAATAACAACCAAGGATCACTAGGGATTTAGACACTTGGTGAAAAAATCAACGGGTAACCGTTTGATTAAGATGGATCAGGTTAAGTATAGGTGGGTATTTGCGGGGAATGAAAAATAAGATTAACTCAATGATAACTCATCGAATCAATCCTATTTTCTTTGTTGTAAAAAGTGTCGAGGAACGAAATGACTTAGTCTTTATGAACCTGAGCTTTCTCAATTAATGTTTCGAACAGAGGCTCTGCGCACCAAAATTGGCATAAATAGCTTATGTTCCGTGTGTTCTTTTGGCTCGTCACTTGCGAGTTGCAGAGATAGCTTAACCGCTTGATTAGCCATGACTTGAATTGGGTAACGAATGGTGGTCAATCGAGGGTAGATGAAGCGAGCAATGTGGCCGTCATCAAACCCAATAACTGATATATCTTCTGGAATACGAACGCCATTTTCTTGTAATAACGCCAAACAGCCTGCTGCCATGTAGTCGTTATACGTTGCAATGGCTGTGATATCTGTGTTTTTTGCCATTAAGTTAACCATGGCTTGCTCACCGCCTAGCTCGTCAGGTTCACCATATTCGATGTACTCATCGTTCGATTCAATACCGTGATCTTTCAATGCATCCAAATAGCCACCTAAGCGGTCGTGAGCATCTTCAATATCGTGACTCGAGCAGATGTAGCCAATGTGCTTGTGGCCGTTTTTAATCAAATACTCAGTCGCGATGTAAGAGCCGCGGCGGTTGTCGAGAGCAATACAGCGGTGTTCGATATCGGGAACAATTCGGTTGATGAGAACTAAGCCGGGCACTTCATTGGCTAGCTTAACCAATTCTTCGTCGCTAATGCCTTTGCTATGAACCACGAGTGATTCGCAGCGGCTGTTGATCAGCAAGTTAATCGCATTACGCTCTTTGGTCGCGTCATGGTAGCCGCTGCCAATCAGTAGCTGCTTTTCTTGCTCACTTGCCACGGTATCAATGGCTTTGATCATCGAGCCGAAGAACGGGGCAGAAACATCATTAACCAGTACGCCAATCGCGTTTGAAGATTTGCTGACCAATGCACGGGCATTGGCATTTGGGCGATAGCCGAGTTTTTCCATAGCGGCTTTTACCGCCGCAATTGCGGTTTCACTGGTGTGAGGTGCATTGTTGATTACTCGAGAGGTGGTCGCGATTGATACGCCTGCTTCCTTCGCAACATCTTTAATGGTAGCCATTCCGCTCTCTTATTCTGAATATAATGCTGTGTGCTGGTGGTTGGACATTTAACAACGGATAGTTAGGCAATTCAAATATTAAACATCAAATATGACGAGGTTTGATGGTTTATTTTTGATTGGCTGACTAGTTTGAAAATAAAAAGCCAAGCTCTAGATTTGAGCTTGGCTTTTGAGTCACATTGGCGTGTGGACTGCTGTCGTGTGAGCTGTTGTCGCGTGAAGTAAGGTAATCACAGGTAACCCAAAGTAATAGGGGAACCAAGTGGCTTAGAGCAAGCCGCTTGGTCCGAATCTACTTACGATGCGCTTGTTAGCGTAACCTGATAACGATATTGATTGTCGGTGAGTTGAAACTCTTGGTGAACACTTGGACTCCAAGAATCATCACCACCAACACCCATATGTTGGTGATCTACGCGTACATAGATTTTCTCTTCACGAGTCAGGTCATTGGTATGCTTAGCATCCGTTAATTGTTGCTGGCTGTACTGACTCACACTGAATGAAAAATCGCCTTCGATCCCGATATTTCCTACATTCAAGTTTTTGGTTCCGCAACGTAACCCGCTATCGGTTGGGAATATATACGGCGTATGCATCTGATCCAGTGTCTGTTTGTGTAAACCGAATCGAGCAGCAGCCAAACGGTCTGGATAGTTTTCAAAAGGACCTAATCCCAGCCACGATACTGGAGTTTCATTGGCAGTTTCGAGTGGTAAAGGTAGCTCCATCTCAAGACCAATGCGTGGCATCGGTGGTAAGTGATCGGCTAAGTTGACATCAACCGCGATATTCATTTCGCCTAGGTTATTTAAGGTGTATTGCCATTTGGTAATCGCTTGGATTTGGCCATTAAATTGGTAGGCGAATACTGACGCCACTTGTACTGAGTCTGCGAGCGCTTGCACGACACAACTTGTACACTGACGCTCCCATTGACCAATGCCTGCAAGTTCCCAGCGACAAGCCCATGCATTTGGGTCGATGTTGTCTATCTCACTGATACCAATGTCGTTATCAAGTGGCGCGCGATAGAAGTTATCGACAGGTGCCTTGATAACTTGCGGTTGCCCATCAACGATCCAGTGGGTCAACAATCCACTCTCTGTATCCCATTGCCATTGATGTGTTTCATCTAGGCTAGACACGACCACTTTATTGTCTTGCTGATGTAACTGGGGAGCCAAAGCATTTGCCGTGATCGGGAGTTGCAAGCCAGCATGGTTACGTAAAGCAAATTGCTCCGTCGCACAAACATGGCCTTCTTCTGCCCACTTGGTTGAATGAGTCAGAGTAATATCGGTGTTGAGATGATATTCGGCTTGTGCTTTTGGTGTGAAAGCGAGGTCAATTACCAGCTCTTGTTTACTATCTTCAGCAACGGATAAGACTTGTTGCCCTGATTGAATCACGATGCCATTTTCGAGCAATTGCCAGCGTAAGATTTCATTGCCAGTCGCTCGGAACAGGTTTTCATTGGTTACCGTTAGGCGGCATTGATCTTCAGTTTGCTCTGCTAACGTCACACTGATCATTCTCTGGCAGTATTTCGCCTCTTCCAAGGTCGGGTGTACGCTGCGATCTGGGAAGATCAAACCGTTGATGCAGAACTGACGGTCGTTGATGATGTCGCCAAAGTCTCCACCATAAGCCCAGAAGTGTTCACCGTTTTCATCCCACTGACTTAATCCTTGGTCAACCCAATCCCAGATGAAACCGCCTTGTAGGCGAGGGTATTCTCGGAATGCATCCCAGTAATCATTAAAGCTACCTAAACTGTTGCCCATTGCGTGTGCGTATTCACAAAGAATAAGCGGGCGCTGCTCGTTAGGCAGAGAAACCCATTTCTTGATAGACCATTTTGGAACGGCATCGTCTTCGATAGTGCTGTTAACGCGTGCGTACATTGGCGCAATGATATCGGTCGCTGTGGTATTTGAACCACCGCCTTCATACTGTACCGGGCGAGAAGGATCGTACTGTTTCGACCAAGCATACATCGCATTGTGGCTGCTGCCGTGCCCTGACTCGTTGCCCAAAGACCAGATGATGATAGAAGGGTGGTTCTTATCACGCATGACCATTTGCGTGTAACGACTCATATAAGCGTGTGCCCATTGCGGATCCGCAGACAAGCGATTCATAGGCTGCATGCCATGGGTCTCGATGTTCGCTTCATCACACACATATAAACCGTATTCGTCACACAGCTCGTACCATCGTGGGTGGTTAGGGTAGTGAGCGGTGCGCACAGCATTGAAGTTGTACTGCTTCATTAGACAGATATCGCGGATCATGTCTTCTTCTGTCATCACATGCCCCAACTCTGGGTGATGCTCATGACGGTTGACGCCGCGAATCAATAGCGGTTTGCCGTTTAGCTTTAGCTGACCGTCTGTCATTTCGACTTTACGGAATCCAACTTGATAAGCTTCACTTTCTATGTGGTTACCTTGCCTATCAAGCAATGACACGACAATTCGGTAAAGGTTAGGAACTTCTGCGCTCCATTTCTTCGGATCTCGAACATGAAGAGTTTGGAATACCACATCATCGTAGGTGCCACGCTCGTCAATTCGTCGATTATGAGGGCGATCGATAAGCGGTTCAGTCACCGCGTTTTCACCGTCAAACAGTTGAACCTGAACTTGGTAAGTGTCTGGTGCCGTAATTTTGGTGACAATAGACAGTGAACCATCGCGATAGCATGCGTCTAAGTCCGGCGTAACGAACACATCTTCAATGCACTGCTTTGGTTTAGCTAGTAAGGTCACATCACGGAAAATACCGCTTAGCCACCACATATCTTGGTCTTCTAAATAGCTACCATCACACCAACGTATCACCATGACAGAAAGCGTATTGTCGCCAACCGTTAGATACTGAGTTAAGTCGAACTCGGCAGGTAAGCGGCTATCTTGGCTGTAACCAACCCAATTGCCATTACACCAAAGATGAAAAGCGGAATTGACGCCATCAAAGATAATACGTTGGGTGTTCTTTAGGTCATTTTTAGTCAACGTAATTTGAGTGCGGTAACAACCGGTTGGGTTTTCTGCCGGTACAAACGGTGGGTTCACTTCAAATGGGTATTTTACGTTGGCGTAGATAGGTTTATCGTAGCCTTGCATTTGCCAGTTCGATGGTACGGTAATCTCGTCCCATTGTGAGTCATTGAAACTTGTTTCGATAAATTCACCGTCAACTTGTTCAGGTGCATCAAAGTATTTGAACTTCCATTGTCCATTAAGAGATTTACGTTGTGACTCAATGCCGTCTCGAGCGTGCTTAAGGTTGCGGTAGCTTGATAATGGGCTGTGCGCATTAAGGCAGTGGATATTCACAGACTGTGGGTTTTCCCAATCGCGTCTTTGGATGATGTTTGAAAATGCCTTCATGGTATTCCTACTCTTAAAGTGTTCAATATGGGTAATAATTCTATTAAGTCATCGGTCTTTTAAGCCGTGATGACCGTTATCAAATCGTTGGTTATGCGTATTGTTCTGTTGGCTTATTCAGCTATTCAGCGAGCTGTTTTAATAAATAATCTTTTGCTTCGGGTATGCCCTGTTCGGCCGCTTGATTAGCAATAAATGCAGCTTGTTTGATATCATTGTTGTTTAGGGCTTGGTCAATGTCTTTTTGGATATTCAGCCATTGCGCCTTTTGATTGGTTTCAATTGTCTGATTTGATGGTTGAGAAACTTGCTTTGAACCTAAGGTTTCGGGTTCATTGTCGGATGAAACACCAAGCTCAGCCAATAGAGTCAAAACCGCACTGTTTGTTGATTTGCTCGCCGTAACATCAATGACACCTACGTAGCTCAACGTCGCAGTCAACGGCAGTTGCTTATTGCCAATAACCTGCTGAGATTCTGAATACAGATCTTCAGGATGAATTCGATTGATGGCGCTATCTAACTTAGTGCTATCGGCGCTGACCACAATAAATTGCGCGTTGTCTCGTTGAGGTTCGAGTGCAATTGATGCTTCAATTCTTTCTAACCCTTGCATCGTTGTCGGGTAGTAAGTGAAGTCGTTAGTACTGTATTGACCAAGCAGTCGCCATTGTTTGTCAAAGACATAAATAGACGGTGCGAATAGCGCATCATTTTTAATGTATGAACGAATGAGCAAGGACAGCGATTCTGTCGTGTCACTGATTTGGTACGCGATGGTCGGAAAGCGTTGGCTATCCGCTTGTGTATTGTCATTTAACAATGAAGAGGAAAGGGTCGGTAAATCACCGTCCATGATGACTTGCTGGTGGAATGGAATAGATAATTGAGTGATAGGTAGCGCGCTGAGTTGAGAACAACATGCACTGCTATTGAAATCAGTATTGAGTTCTTGTTCTGGTATCCCGCTGCATGCGCTTACAGTTAATGCCGCGACAATGACTACCAATGATTTTAATTTCATCTGATTACTACCTTTGTAAAGGGGGGAACCATTGGCTTCCCCATTAAATTTGCTATTCCAGTTTCAAGCGCCAACTCAATGGTTGAATTGACGCTTTGTTTCTGTGTTTACCACCAAGTTTCTACGTTGAAACCAAAGGTAATTTCATCGACGGTCTCTGCATTGATGCTCGTCGCCGTGCCATACACTTCGTTACCACGGTCCCATTCGTTGTTGGATTCAGAGTACGTCGCAAAAATACGAATAGATGGACGAGCCCATACCCCTTTTCCAGCTTGGAACATTTGAGCCACGGTCACTTTATACATATCGTTGGTGCCCGAGCCGTTTTGAGCTTCTACCGTTTCGTAACCCACCTCTAATGCTGTCGACATGTAATCTGTCCAAGCATATTGAGGACGAGCTCCGACACTGAACCACTTCTCACCATCGTTGTTATCTAGGTTTTTGTCTTGATAAGCGATGGAGTACATCACTTGAACATCTTCACTGATATTCAAGTCACCGTGGTTAAATAGGCGCCAGCTAGAACCATCGTGTTCCACACCCGTGCTGTATTTTCTGTTTGATCCACCTTCAGCACTCATTAATCCACCTGCCAACGCATCGGTACCATATTGGAAGGCCAAGGTGTTTGAACCGTAGTTCCAAGCTTGACGGTAAAGAGCAGAGAGCATTGCGCCAGAAGTAGTAATGTCTTTATCGTCGTAGCTTGAGTTCTGCGTGGTTACGTAGTTTAGGCCGAGTGTTAGGTCTGCTGTTTCACTTAGCTCAATGCCACTTAAGCGGGCATCGATGTTATGAAGGCTGCGTCCATCGTCACTTGAAGAGTTTGGTGCCATCCAAGCTAAGTGAGCATCAGCAAAGCCGAGATCCCAATCTTCAATACCAAGACCGGTGCTGGATGTATCCCAGTACTTCACATCTATCATGTGGACTTCGTGGCGACGGTAAAAACGTTCACCTGCCCAAATTTTTGCGTTGGGTTGGCCGTCGATAAGCCCATGGCCTGCTGACCAAAGCTGAATCGTACTCACGTCTCCCCAGCTATCTCCACTGCCTAGATAAATCGTGGTGTCAAAATAGGCGTCATTGTCACGCCATACATCGGCTTTCACTCCCGCTTCCCACCAATTTAGTTCATTACCTAAACGGTAGTTACCGTAACCTTGGCCCGCTCGAATAACGTCGTTGCGTTCTCCTTTGCCGTCGTTATGTTGGTCATTATCGGTGTAGATGTTGCCCCATTTTGCATAACCAAAATACGTTACGTTCTCCACTGCAGCGAAGCTGACTAATGGGGCGAGGGACAGAGTGAATCCTAATGCTTTGACTAGCATTTTTTGTTTCATGAAGTGTCTCCATTATTTTTTATTTATGGATATTTTTATGTTTGAGTCCTAACTCGAGCGAGAGTGTAAATAAACTTTGGAAACGTTTTCATGATGAAGTTGGCATTTTTATGCTATTGATGGGTTTGTGATTATTTTGTGTGATTTTGATCTGATTATTGGGCTTGTATAGGTGTTTTTACGCTAGGTTTTGTGATTTTAAAGTGGAATCGTTTTCTTTACTCAGTGCTATGCGGTGGTTTAGAGGGAGTGATTATGCTGTTGGTTGTCTTGGAATTTGAGGTGAAGCGGGTTTGAGGTACTTTGAGTGTCGGGTTGTTCGAGGGCTTTGAGGAAAAGCAGCCCAGTTAATGATAACTGGGCTCGTGAGACAAGGAAGTAAGTATCAAAGCAAATGCAGCAGCAAGGCTACAAGCATCGTGTTCTGTACCGTCAAGCTGGAATGTAAAAGTTAGGACCCAGAGAGACACTTCATAGATGTACTCGAAGATCTAAGAATACGAGTGTGATGTGATCAGTTCAAGAGGAAATGTATTTTAGCCTATGTGTTAATGGGAACTTTGATTTAATGTACTGAATTTAAAAGATTAAATTGCCATTAATTATCGTTTTATATTGCTTTATTTAGAGTGGAAAGTTCAATTCTACCTAGAGGTAGGCAATATGAGATGGAATGGTGGTCAATCTAAATCTTTGAATTAGGAGCTATTTACCAAAGTTATCAGTCTTGAATATTTACTGGAAACGTTTTCATGATTTCGAGTTTGATCACAGAAACTCTGGGCTTAATAATTATGATACGGGGTAATTAAACGCGTTAAGGTTAAAAAAATGACGAATAAATCCCTAATTGATATTACCGGTCAACACTCGCAACTGATTGTAGAACTTGGCGATTTTGCCGAAATTCTTCATTGGGGAGCTCCCGTTCGTGGTGATTTAGCTAGCTTCCGTGTTTCTCTTGAAAGACCGGTTCCATACGGCCGCCTTGATAATGATGTTGCTATGTCTCTGAGCCCAGAGCTCGGGCGCGGTGTTTTCAGCAGTCCGGCATTAGAAGGGCACCGAGACGGATTGGACTGGGCGCCTGTTTTCTCTATTACGGATGTTCAACAAACACCATCTAGCCTAATCATTGAGAGTGAAGATATACGTGCAGGCTTACGTTTAACAACCGAGTTATGCCTCGATAAACATGATGTTGTGAAATCTCGTCACACCTTAACCAACGTTAAAGCCGGCCTTTATCAGGTGAACCGTCTCGCCAATACTTTGCCATTACCAGCAAGAGCTAATGAGTTGATGACGTACTACGGCCGCTGGGTACATGAGTTCCAAACGGTGCGTCAACCCTTACAGCAAGGGGGCTATCAGCAAGAAAATCGTCGCGGAAGAACGTCTCATGAACATTATCCAGCGATGGTTGTCGGTACCGCTAACTTTAATGAAATGGCAGGTGATGTGTGGGGGATTCACTTCGCTTGGAGTGGTAACCACAGACTGCGCGCGGATGTAAAAGCAGACGGTCGTCGCTACGTGCAAGCGGAAGTTATTTATCTACCGGGTGAGATTACATTGGATGAAGGTGAAAGCTTAACGACACCTTGGTTATATGCCAGTTTCAGTTCGGAAGGCTTAAATGGAATGAGCCATCAGTTCCACTCCCATGTGCGTTGTTCCATCTTGCCGGAGTCTTTCGCACAAAAGCCTCGACCTATCCATCTTAATACTTGGGAAGGCATCTATTTTGACCATGATCCTGATTATATTATGTCGATGGCTAGCCAAGCCGCGGATATGGGAGTAGAGCGTTTTATCATTGACGATGGCTGGTTCAAAGGGCGCTGCGGAGACAAGGCTGCGCTAGGGGATTGGTTCTTAGATGAAGAAAAATACCCAAATGGTTTAGATCCGATAGTTGAGCACGTTAATCAGTTGGGTATGGAGTTTGGATTGTGGTTCGAACCTGAGATGATCAATAAGGATTCTGACTTATACCGAGCCCATCCAGACTGGTTGCTTGCGGTTGACGGCTATGACCAACCAACGGGTCGTAATCAATATGTTATCGATCTTCAGAATCAACAAGCATTCGACTTTTTGTTTGAGCGTCTTGACCACTTCTTAAGTCAGTACAACATTGCTTACATTAAGTGGGATATGAACCGAGAAGTTGTACAACCTGCGCATCTAGGCAGGGCTGCGGCTCATCAACAAACCGCTCGTTATTATGAGTTGGTCGATAAAGTCCGAGAGAAGCACCCAATGGTTGATATTGAATCGTGTGCGGCTGGTGGTGGTCGTATCGATTTTGAGGTTCTTAAGCGTACGCAACGTTTTTGGGCGTCTGATAACAATGACGCGCTGGAAAGACAAACGATTCAGCGTGGGATGAGTTACTTCTTCCCCCCTGAGGTAATGGGAAGCCATATTGGTGCGAGCCACTGCCACAGCACTCGTCGTCGTCATAGTATTGAGTTTCGTGGTCTAACAGCACTGTTTGGTCATATGGGGATTGAATTAGATCCTGTGAAAGAAGTGCAAGAAGAGAAGCAGGGCTTTGAACACTACATCAAGCTACATAAGATGCTGCGCCCGTTACTGCATAGCGGGAGAACTTGGCGAGTTCCAACGGACGATAGTGCCCATCAAATCCATGCGGTCGTCTCCGAAGATGTGTCAGAAGCTGTGGTGATGATTGCACAGCTTGCGATGCCAACCAATTCATTGAGTGGTCATTTGCGTATACCTGGGCTAGATCCACAAAGTTTATACAAGGTATCTGTGATTGATAAACCGTCAAATTACGATGATATTGTGAATTATCAACCGCCATGGACAGAGTCTTGCTGTGAATTATCAGGTGCTTGGTGTGCCGAGGTGGGGCTAACGATGCCAATACTTGACGCAGAAACAGCGATGCTGATTAAGTTTGAACGTATCGAGTAAGTTTTAGCATAGGCTTTATATTTGATGAACCGCGTAGGTGAAATTACGCGGTTTTTTATTGCCTTTAATAAGCCGTCATGAACTATCAAATCAATTTGATGTGCCCGTATAGATTGGAGAACTGTAGGTATTCCCAGCGTGATACTGTACTTATGTAATCGTTCTCATGCGTTACTTCACACAATGAACTGTTTTGAGCACTTTAATTAGCGATATTCTCTATCAATTCGAGGGTTTTATTGTTCGATCTCTCACTTTGGACATTTGACTGAAAACGTTTCCATGGAGTGGTTGTTGATCACAGTATCTGTTCGTTGGAATGGTTACATTAGCATCGGACTTGATACTTGAGTGTTTTAAGAAGCGACCACAGAGTGGCTCTAAAACAGAACTTGAGTGGATAAATTATTATAAATAAAAGGTAAGCGTTTCAACGTCTGTTAGGAGATGAAGTTACGCGCCTGAAGGAAATACTATGTCTGATCAAATTACTCTACAAACCAAATTATCGTATGGACTTGGGGCTTTAGGTAAAGACTTTGCCTGTGCTCCAATCTACATCTTCTTAATGTTTTACTTCACCGATGTTGCTGGGCTGTCAGCGGCATTTGTGGGTACTATCTTTTTGGCCGCGCGCATTGTCGACGCGGTGACCGACCCAATGATGGGCGTTATCGTTGATAACACACGCTCTAAGTTTGGTAAATTCCGTCCTTGGATAGTGATTGGAACCCTGTTAAATGCTGTAGTGCTTGTTGGTCTTTTTAGTACGCATATGTTTGAAGGCACTACGTTATACATTTATGCAGCGGCTGCTTATATTCTGTGGGGCCTTACGTACACTATTATGGACATTCCATATTGGTCTTTGATTCCTGCACTATCGAGCTCTCGTCAAGAACGTGAAAAGCTGGTTGTTTGGCCACGATTATTTGCTAGCTTGGCGTGGTTTATTACGGGTACTTACGGGCTACATATTGTCGGTAAACTGGGTGACGGCGACCAAGGACAAGGTTTCTTCAACGTTGCTATGTTGATTGCTGTGCTGTTCGTGATGAGTGCATTCTTGATTGCTCGCAACGTAAAAGAAAAATCGGCACCAGCAAATGCGAAACCAGCTGAGCGTTTCAGCTTTAAAGATGTAATGGTTATCATTGGTAAGAATGACCAACTAAAAGCACTTATTGGTACCGTATTGTCGTTCCAAATAGCAAACTTGTTGGTGGGTGGTTTTGCGATTTACTACTTCTCTTACGCTTTAGGCAACGCTGACTTGTTCCCCGTTTATATGATGGTGGCAGGTATCGCTGAAGTTGCAGGCGTATTCTTGTTCCCTCGTATTGCATCAGTGTTACCACGCAAACACCTATGGGTTATCGCTTGTGGCTTCCCAGTGCTGTCTTGTACCACTCTACTTATCATGGGCTTTATCGCTCCAGGTAACGCGATTCTAATCGGTATCGCAGGTGCTGCTATCAAGTTTGGTGTGGGTATCGCTAACGCACTGCAAACTGTAATGCTTGCCGATGTTGTTGATTACGGTGAACACAAAACGGGTCGTCGCAGTGAGAGTGTTATCTTCTCTGTTCAAACGATGCTTGTTAAGTTTGCAGGCGCGGCTGGTGGTTTTATTGTTGGTATGGGCTTGTCTGTGGTGGGTTATGTACCAAACGTGGAACAGTCTGACAGCACTATCATGGGACTGCAGTTTATGATGGTAGGTTTACCAGCGATTCTAATGACGGTAAGTGCTCTTGTTTATAAGCGCTACTACCACCTGCATGAAGGATTTGATCAAGACCAAGCCGGTAAAGAGACTCAGACAAATGTTGTTACAGCAGAAGCATAACCGCTAAACGACGTCTAATCTAGAATAAAGCTCAGTTTAGTCACTAAGCCCAAACGCCTCCTTGTGAGGCGTTTTTTTATGGATGTGAGTTAATCAAAGCTGTGCCTGTAGGGCTTTTGTTTCGACTAAAACGCAAAAAGCCGCATCGAATGATGCGGCTTCTTTAAATTTGGCCCCCTTGTCGAGACTTGAACGCGGGCGGCTAGGTTTGTGACATTAACTTGGAACAAGTTAGTCGCAGTTATATACGAAAAGAGCCCAATCTTTCGATTGGGCTCTTTTCTGAATTTGGCTCCCCTTGCAAGACTTGAACTTGCGACATACGGATTAACAGTCCGCCGTTCTACCAACTGAACTAAAGGGGAATTGCTCGTTAGCGACGCGAATTCTAATAATTGTCCGGATTTCTGTCAATAAAAAATATCAGAAAAAAGTAAGATAAAAAACTTTACTTTCTTGAACGCCTTATAGGATTTAGCTTTGCTTTAGTTATCCACCAAAATTGTGGATAAGTGTGTGTGTGAAACTTTAACAACAATAATCGGGATAAATCGAAAAATGTAAAAACCTTATCTAACGTAATGTATTTAAAAGATTTATAGCAAAATGTCGCAATTGTATAACTTTTGTAGATTATAAAACGAACAGTAAAACAAGCGGTATTTTTAGGTTTTTTGGGGAAAAGTAGTGGATTAAAATTCGAGTAATTTAGCTGGGGAAACTTTGCAGGGCACGGATAATACCAAGTTCTAAAAATAAAAGCTATAACTGATCTCTGATCTTAAGATGCATTTCTCTAGATAATTGTTGCAACGACACTCCTCCTAGAGTGACAATGACCTGATTAAAAAAACAGTATGGAAATGGCGACCTATGAGTAAACTCTTTGACTTGGTATCGGACTACAGCCCGTCCGGTGATCAGCCGACAGCGATAACCAAATTACTAGACGGATTAGATTCTGGTTTGGCACATCAAACTCTACTAGGGGTAACGGGCTCAGGTAAAACCTTTACCCTTGCCAACGTCATTTCCCAATCTCAAAGACCTGCGATTCTGTTAGCGCCTAACAAGACATTGGCGGCTCAACTTTACGGTGAGATGAAATCTTTCTTTCCAAACAATGCCGTTGAGTATTTCGTTTCTTACTACGATTACTACCAACCTGAAGCCTACGTTCCAACCACGGACACGTTCATCGAGAAAGATGCGTCTGTGAACGCTCATATCGAACAAATGAGGCTTTCGGCAACCAAAGCCTTATTAGAACGAAAAGACGCCATCATTGTGGCTTCTGTGTCGGCTATCTACGGTCTGGGTGATCCTAAGTCTTATTTGAAGATGATGCTTCATTTGAGTCGTGGCGAGGTGATGGATCAGCGAGACATCCTGCGTCGATTGGCTGAGCTGCAATATTCAAGAAACGATGTCGCCTTTGAACGTGGTCAGTTCCGTGTTCGTGGTGAGGTGATTGATATCTTTCCGGCTGAATCTGATCAAGATGCGGTTCGAATTGAGATGTTCGATGACGAAGTGGACTGCATTAGTATTTTTGATCCTCTGACTGGTGCGGTGAAACAAAGAGACTTGCCGCGCTTTACGGTTTATCCAAAAACTCACTATGTAACGCCAAGAGAAAAAATCCTTGAGGCGATTGAGAACATCAAGGACGAACTGCGCGATCGTGCTCAATACTTAAAAGACAACAATAAGCTTTTGGAAGAGCAGCGTATCTCTCAAAGAACTCAGTTTGATATTGAGATGATGACTGAGCTTGGCTTCTGTTCCGGTATCGAAAACTATTCACGATACTTGAGCGGCCGTGCGGAAGGGGAAGCGCCGCCAACGTTATTTGACTACCTGCCTGATGATGGTTTGCTGATCATCGATGAGTCACACGTGACTGTGCCGCAAATCGGTGCGATGTATAAAGGTGACCGTTCTCGTAAAGAAACCTTGGTCGAGTTTGGTTTTAGACTGCCTTCTGCATTGGATAACCGTCCAATGAAGTTTGAAGAATTTGAGTCTATAGCCCCACAAACGATTTTTGTGTCGGCAACACCAGGTAATTACGAGATTGAAAAATCAGATGGCGAGATTGCTGATCAAGTGGTACGTCCTACTGGTCTGTTAGACCCAATCATCGAAGTAAGACCTGTCGCGACGCAGGTGGATGACTTGCTGTCTGAAATCAGAATCCGTTCAGTGAAAGAAGAGCGTGTTTTGGTTACCACGTTGACCAAGAGAATGGCAGAAGACTTAACCGAATACCTAAGTGAGCACGGCGTTAAAGTGCGTTACTTGCACTCGGATATCGATACCGTTGAGCGTGTAGAGATCATCCGAGACCTACGTTTGGGCAAGTTCGATGTGTTAGTGGGCATTAACTTACTTCGTGAAGGTTTGGATATGCCTGAAGTGTCGCTGGTGGCGATTCTTGATGCAGATAAAGAGGGCTTCTTGCGTTCTGAGCGTTCTCTGATTCAAACCATTGGTCGTGCTGCTCGTAACTTGGAAGGTCGAGCAATCCTTTATGGTGATTCGATTACTAAGTCGATGAGAAAAGCGATTGATGAAACCGATCGTCGTCGCGAGAAACAGCAAGCCTACAACGAAGAGCAAGGCATCACTCCGCAAGCGTTGAAACGCAATATCAAAGACATTATGGAACTGGGTGATCTAACCAAGTCGAAGCAGCAGCGCCAATCGAAACAAGTTCCACTATCTAAGGTGGCAGAGCCTTCTGAAAGTTATGCAGTACTTACGCCGCAACAGCTTGATAAAGAGATCAGCAAGCTAGAATCTGCGATGTATCAGCATGCTCAGAATCTGGAATTTGAATTGGCCGCACAGAAGCGTGATGAAATTGATCAGTTAAGAAAGCAGTTTATTACCAACAGCTAATCTCACTTTTCGCTCGAGAATTGATCCCCCTCAACACAAGAATTGAGAGTGTTTCAGACAAAAAAACAGCCAGTAGTAAATGTTCTACTGGCTTACGTTTGTGAACAATCGGTCCACTAACAACGTCAGTTGGCTAGGTGACCCGAAGGTCATTTATACCGTTGCATCGTTCGTGCCAGATAGATAAAACATTGATTGTTTGAAGCAAGTAAAAAAACACACTACAAATACTGTGGCTAATATTTGCATAATGCAAAGCGGAATGCGACTATAATAAGAAATGCAAATTATAAACGGCTAGGATATGCAATCAAAAACGCTAGATAACAAATCGAAGTATTTGTTGATGGTAGAGGATACCGCTTCGGTAGCAGCTTTATATCGCTCGTATCTTACACCGCTCGAAATTGATATCAACATTGTCGGCACTGGCCGCGATGCAATCGAGAGTTTGAATCATCGAATCCCAGACCTTATTTTATTAGATCTACGTCTGCCTGATATGACGGGTATGGACGTACTATTTGCTGTAAAACAAAAATACCCTGAAGTTCCAGTTATCTTCATGACGGCTCACGGCTCTATCGATACCGCTGTAGAAGCGATGCGTCATGGCTCTCAAGATTTCCTTATCAAACCGTGTGAAGCCGACCGACTCCGTATTACGGTGAATAATGCGATCCGCAAAGCCACCAAACTTAAAAATAGCTCGGAACACCCGGGAAACCAGAACTACCAAGGTTTTATCGGCAGCAGCCAAACCATGCAGCAGGTTTACCGAACTATCGATTCTGCTGCATCGAGTAAGGCGAGCATTTTCATTACTGGTGAAAGTGGTACCGGTAAAGAGGTATGTGCAGAAGCCATTCATGCGGCGAGTAAGCGTGGCGATAAGCCGTTCATCGCGATTAACTGTGCCGCTATCCCTAAAGACCTGATTGAAAGTGAGCTGTTTGGCCACGTTAAAGGTGCCTTTACCGGTGCTGCGACCGATCGCCAAGGTGCTGCCGAGCTTGCTGATGGTGGAACACTGTTCCTTGATGAACTGTGCGAAATGGACTTAGAGCTGCAAACCAAGCTGCTGCGCTTTATCCAAACCGGTACTTTCCAAAAAGTCGGCTCTTCGAAGATGAAGAGTGTCGACGTTCGTTTTGTGTGTGCGACCAACCGTGACCCTTGGAAAGAAGTACAAGAAGGTCGCTTTAGAGAAGATTTATACTATCGTTTATACGTGATTCCATTGCACTTGCCGCCATTGCGTGAGCGTGGTGAAGATGTCATCGAGATCGCGTATTCTCTGCTAGGCTATATGTCGGTCGAGGAGGGGAAGGCGTTTGTACGTTTTGCTCAGGAAGTACTTGATCGCTTTAATCAATATGAGTGGCCGGGTAACGTTCGTCAGCTACAAAACGTGTTGCGGAACGTGGTGGTTTTGAATAACGGCAAAGAGATTACTCTCAACATGCTTCCACCACCGTTGAACCAACCGATTGAAAACAGTCTGCGATTGAAAGAGAAGCAGAATGAAGACATCACGGTAAAAGATATTTTCCCATTGTGGATCACTGAGAAAACGGCTATCGAGCAGGCCATTAAAGCGTGTGATGGCAACATCCCTCGTGCGGCAGGTTTCTTAGATGTCAGTCCATCGACGATATACCGTAAGTTGCAAACGTGGAATGCGAAGCAGTAATCAACAAACAATAAGAAAATAATAATGACGAAAGTATTAAATCAGCAAAAAGTTGATGAGCTTGCCGGCGAAATAGGCCAAGAGAATGTCCCGGTTTTACTGGAAATCTTTTTAGGTGAGTTGAAAGGCTACTACGAACACCTAGAGATAAATAAAGAGTCGGATACCTCTAAGTACTTGGCTGATATCAGTCATGCGCTTAAGAGCAGCGCAGCAAGCTTTGGTGCGGATTCTTTGTGTAGTTTTGCGATTAGCTTAGACGCAAAAGTGAAGCAAGCGTTGCCTGTAACCGAGATTGATTTTCAAGATATGCAAGACCTCCTGTTATCGACGTACACTGAATATCAGCAGTTGATGACGGACCTTTAAAACAGCGAGTTATTACTGAGATTAAAAAAGGAGCAGCATGCTCCTTTTTTGTTGTTTGTCGCTTGAACCTATGGCTACGCCAACTGGGCTTCAATGGCTTGTTGAAGCTTCACACGGTCGTGTCGCCAATCTCGGTTTGCCGATGCAAGATCTGTGGTCACACAATTCCATTGCACTTCTAGTTCCGGGTGAGGTTCATTGCCTAACACGATGTCTATTTTCCTTGCCTTACAGGTACGTTCACACCACTCCAATTGCTCTTGAAGCGTCATTTTCCCTGCGGGACCGTGCTCTGGTGAAAGGTTTTCAACGAAGATAACTTTTGCCTTGGTGTTCTCAGAGATTGCTTTGCCAATCTCTGGAAGGAGAAGAGGGGGCATCACACTGGTTAAAAAGCTTCCAGGGCCAAGGACAATGCAGTCTGCTTGCTCAACGGCAGCAACGGCTTCTTTGGTTGCTGGCACTTCTGGAGACAAGTCCATCATGCGCAGCTTTTCCGTCATGTCATCAACGTTGGTTTCGCCGGTAACCCAGCGGCCGTCCATTGATAGAGCCGTGAGGTCTGAAGGATGCTCAGTCATCGGCACGATATTGACATCGACCTTGAGCATATTTCGAATCAGGTTAATTGCTTCCAATGGGCGAACGGAAAGGTTGTCTAACGCCGTCAGCATTAGGTTACCCAAGTTATGACCGTCTAGCTCACCTTGACCACGAAAGCGGTATTCGAACATCATCGAACTGATTGAAGGCTCTGTGATTAATTGGTTGATACAGTTGCGTGTATCTCCCCATGCGATGCCACCTTGGCAATCTCTAATACGTCCGGTGGAACCGCCGTTATCTGTCGTTGCAACAATGCCAGTTGCGTTGTTACCAAAGTCTTTTAATGCAGCTAACATGCGACCTAAGCCATGGCCACCGCCGATTGCTACGACTTTCTTTGAAGAGTAAATATTCATTTATTGTTCTTGTTAGGTTATTACCAACTATAATTTAGGTTAAATGCTTCTCGCTATATACTCAACAAGAGTTATTTTGAGCGTTTGATACGTTTTTTTTGCCGATGTGACCCGTTTTTTACCATCAGAGCTAGATTCACGTACAAATATTAAGTATTTTATTACTCAGCTACTGCGCGTGTGAATATAACGCTCAGTTGCCATAACTCCGAGCTCTCGCATGCTAAGTCGCACAGTGGTATTTGCTGTACCGATACGCATCAAGAGCCAGTGACATGTTGTCACAAGGGCTTAATTGGAAATGATTATGCCTCCCGTGTTTGGAAAGGTGTTCCGTGGCGCAACAATTCGAAGATAGATTCCATCGCAAGTTTTATTACTTGCGCTTGTCGGTTACAGACGTCTGTAACTTTAAATGTACTTACTGCTTGCCAGATGGTTACAAACCGTCAGGGCAAAAAAACTCGTCTTTTTTAAGTGTTCCCGAGATCAAACGCGTTGTTAAAGCGTTTGCAGATTGTGGTACCTCAAAGATCCGCATTACAGGCGGAGAGCCGAGTCTGCGTAAAGACTTTCCTGAAATCATACATACCGTTGCTTCTACTCCAGGCATCGAAAAAGTAGCCACCACAACGAATGGCTACCGCATGGAGAAACAAGTAGGGCAATGGCGTGATGCTGGTTTAACCCATATAAACGTGAGCGTGGATAGTTTAGATTCGCGCATGTTCCATCAGATCACTGGTGAGAATAAGTTTACTGAGGTTATGCGAGGCATTGATAAAGCGTTTGAGGTTGGCTTTGAACAAGTCAAAGTCAACGTCGTATTAATGAAAGACCTCAATAGTCAGGAATTACCAGCCTTCCTTAATTGGATCAAAGACAAACCTATTCAATTACGTTTTATCGAGCTGATGAAAACCGGCGAGATGGACGAGTTGTTCGATAAACATCATGTGTCTGGCGTTGCGATTCGCAACCAGCTTATTGCTAATGGTTGGCTGTTAAAAGTCAAAGCCGTTAACGATGGCCCGGCGCAAGTGTTTGTCCACCCAGACTACAAGGGTGAAATCGGTTTGATCATGCCTTACGAGAAAGACTTTTGTGAGAGTTGTAACCGACTGCGCGTTTCTGCGACCGGTAAACTTCACTTATGTCTGTTTGGCGACCATGGTGTTGAACTGAGAGATCTGATTCAAGAAGATCAACAAGAGCAAGAACTCATTGATCGAATTCAGGCTCAGCTTCAAACCAAGTCCGTTAGCCACTTCTTACACGATGGCAACAGCGGCATGACTCCAAACTTGGCGTCAATCGGCGGTTAACCCGCTACACACTCTAAAGCATTTTATCACTCAGCTTCTTCAGGCTGGGCGAATCAGTCTAATGAAAAATTTATATAGGTGAACAAATGGGTCACGCAGAAAGCAAATTCCAAGCAGCAAACATCGCAGTACTAACGGTTTCAGATACTCGTACAGAAGAAAACGACACTTCAGGCGGTTACCTAGCAGAGCATGCTAAAGAAGCGGGTCACAACGTGGTTGATAAGCAAATCGTTATTGATGACATGTACAAGATCCGTGCGATCGTATCTAAATGGATCGCTGATGAAAGCGTACAAGCTATCATGATCACGGGTGGTACTGGTTTCACTTCTCGTGACAGCACGCCTGAAGCGCTTAAGCCACTGTTCGACAAAGAAGTAGAAGGCTTTGGTGAGCTATTCCGTCAAGTATCTTACGAAGAGATCGGTACTTCGACAATTCAATCTCGTGCGATTGCGGGTTTTGCTAACCACACGGTTATCTTTGCGATGCCAGGTTCTACAGGCGCTTGCCGCACCGGTTGGACTAAGATCATCAAGCAACAGATGGATGCTAGCCACCGTCCTTGTAACTTCATGCCACACCTTTCTGTATAAGGCGGTTTGAGTATGAGCCAATTTACACACATTAACGCGTCTGGCGAAGCAAACATGGTCGATGTATCGGCTAAAGCGGAAACAGTACGTGAAGCGAGAGCGGAAGCCTTCGTTCAAATGTCGGCAGAAACGCTAGAGCTGATTGTCTCTGGTAGCCACCATAAAGGTGATGTTTTCGCAACGGCACGTATTGCGGGTATTCAAGCGGCGAAGAAGACGTGGGATCTGATTCCCCTGTGTCACCCTCTGCTATTAACTAAAGTAGAAGTGCAGCTTGAAGCTATCGAGTCTGAAAACAAGGTTCGCATCGAATCTGTTTGTAAGCTTGCGGGTAAGACGGGCGTAGAGATGGAAGCGCTAACGGCTGCTTCTGTGGCTGCGTTAACGATTTACGATATGTGTAAAGCTGTTCAGAAAGACATTGTTATCGAAAACGTGCGCCTGCTAGAGAAGACAGGTGGTAAATCTGGTCACTTTAAGGTGGAGTCATGATTACAGTACTTTTCTTTGCTCAAACTCGTGAACTTGTTGGTGTGGACAGCGTTGAAGTTGATGCACAATTTAAGACGATTGAAGCGATTCGTAGTCATCTTGTGACACAAGAAGGCAAATGGGATATCGCATTGGAAGAGGGGAAGCTTCTGGCTGCACTTAACCAATCAATCGTACCTCTGACAGCTGAAGTGAAAGACGGCGACGAAGTGGCTTTCTTCCCACCAGTGACTGGAGGCTAAGCATGGATCCAAGAGTATTAGTGACAGCTGAGGACTTCTCGGTAGGCGACGAATACGACTACTTGGCTCAAGGTACAGCTGCCGGAGCGATTGTGACGTTCGTTGGTAAAGTTCGCGACATGAACCTTGGCGACAATGTGATTGGTTTGTCTCTGGAGCACTATCCGGGTATGACAGAAAAATCACTGAGCGAGATCTGTGATCAAGCTGAGGCACGCTGGCCAATCCAAAAGATGCGAGTTATCCATCGTGTTGGTGACCTAGATATCGGTGACCAGATTGTTTACGTTGGTGTATCCAGTGCACACCGCGGTGCGGCCTTTGAAGCCTGTGAGTTTGTGATGGATTTCCTAAAAACCAAAGCGCCGTTTTGGAAGAAGGAACGCACCACTGAAGCAACTCGTTGGGTTGACTCTCGAGACTCAGACGCGAAAGCTGCAGAGCGTTGGGAAAAATAATCACCCAAGGTTACTCACCTTCAGAACGAATATTAAAAGCCGACTATTAAAGTCGGTTTTTTTGTTCGTGCTACAAAGCTGTTTATAAATAAGTGGTGTATTAATAAATGGTTAATCATTCAAGTTGCATATAAATTCGGTACGTGATTTTGCCTGTCTTGGTGCATTTCTAAATCTGTTTTGGTGCAGTGCATTATGCTGTTTTGTATAAAGTGATAACCCTCACAAATAGTGGAGTCTATTTAGGGGATATGTGATGTGCAATTAGATTTCATGTGGCATTAATGTTAATTTGCTGACCGTGTTCTAGCATAAGATGCTAAAAAAAAGTATCAATACAGATACATCAACACTAAAGGCTGTTTTTTAATTAATCCCTATGTGTAACTCACTATTCATTAGGTTTTTATTAGAGATTTACACTGTTACCTTGAGTAATTCGGAGAATTATCCGATTTTTTGCGACTTGTTTGTGGCAAATTACTTCAATGGTTGATAGTGTGTGCCTCAATCTTTGTAAGGTTTTAGATTTTTATGCTTAAATTTTGAGCTAAATAAATCTAAATCACTGCCGTTCAGTGAACCAAGCAAAGAAGTCATGGATGCAATACATAAAACTTGGAGTTTATTAAATGTACAAGAATAAAATCACTCAGGCCCTTCTTCTAGGTGCTGGTTTGTCAGTGGCTGCCTCTTCTACTCTTTCTATCGCTGCTGAAGTTCCAGCAGGCACAGAACTGGCAAAAGTTCAGGAACTTGTTCGCGGTAACGGTACTGAAGTTGCAACTATCGACCCACACAAATCTCAAGGTGTACCAGAATCTCACGTAATTCGTGATCTTCTAGAAGGTCTAGTGAACCAAGACGGCGACGGCAACACTATCCCTGGTGTTGCGGAAAGCTGGGAAACGACAGACAACAAAACATTCACTTTCCACCTACGCAAAGACGCAAAATGGTCTAACGGCGATCCTGTAACAGCTCAAGATTTTGTATACAGCTGGCAACGTGCAGTTGATCCTGCAACGGCTTCTCCATACGCTTGGTACATGGAATATACCAAGATGGCGAATGCGAAGGACATCGTAGCGGGTAAGAAAGACAAGAGTGAGCTAGGCGTTAAAGCTGTAGATGCAAACACGCTTGTTGTTGAATTAGAAACAGCGGTACCATACTTCGTAATGATGATGGGCCACACGACAATGAAGCCAGTACACCAGGCAACTGTTGAAAAATACGGTGACCAGTGGACTAAGCCAGAGCACTTTGTTGGCAACGGTGCATTCTCTGTTGATAAATGGGTTGTTAACGAGCGTCTAGTACTCAAGCGTAACGAACAGTACTGGGACAACGATAAAACAGTTCTTAACAAAGTAACGTTCCTACCAATCGAAAACCAAGTAGCGGAAATGAACCGTTTCCTATCTGGTGAAATCGATTTCACAAACGAACTTCCAACTGAGCACTTCAAGCGTCTTCAAAAAGAGTACGCAGAAGATGTATCTGTAGCGGGTAACCTATGTACTTACTACTACATCTTCAATACGAAGAAAGCACCATTTGATGATGTTCGTGTTCGTCAAGCAATCTCTTACGCGATCGACCGTGATATCGTAACAGGTGCTATCCTAGCGCAAGGTCAAAAACCTGCGTATTTCCTAACGCCTGAAATCACAGCTGGCTTCGATCCTGAGCTACCTGCTTACGGCAAGATGTCTCAGAAAGAGCGTAACGCAGAAGCGGAACGTCTTCTTGAAGAAGCGGGTTACGGTAAAGACAACCCACTTAAATTCAACCTGCTTTACAACACTTCAGAGAACCACAAGAAGATTGCTGTAGCGCTAGGTTCTATGTGGAAGAAAACACTGGGTCTTTCTGTAACACTTGAAAACCAAGAGTGGAAAACGTACCTATCTTCTAAAGATTCTGGTGACTTCGAAGTAGCACGTGCTGGTTGGTGTGGTGACTACAATGAAGCGTCTTCGTTCCTAACGCTAATGAAGAGTAACAACACTACCGGTGGTGTTCACTACGACAGCGCGGCTTACGACCAGATCATCGATAAAGCACTTAACTCAACTTCAGAAGAAGAGCGTAAAGCACTTTACCTAGAAGCTGAGGCGCTAATGGCAAACGACATGCCAATCGCTCCTATCTACCAATACGTTAAATCTCGTCTACTTAACCCGCATGTTGGTGGTTTCCCAATCAACAACGCGGAAGACAAGATCTTCTCGAAAGACCTATACATCAAAGCTCAATAATAAGCTTCGATTCTAAAAAGTTAATATAACTATAACGATACAGGCACTACATGCGCAGGGCGCGCATGTAGCGTCTTTCTAATTTTAATTGTCACAGACTGAAAGAGTGAGTTTATGCTTAAATTCATTATGAAACGGATATTTGAAGCGATTCCAACCATGTTGGTGTTGATCACTATATCTTTCTTTCTCATGCGTTTCGCACCGGGTAACCCGTTTTCAAGCGAACGTCCATTACCGCCAGAAGTTATGGCTAACATCGAAGCTAAATACGGCTTAGATAAACCAGTATTTGAACAATACACCACGTATTTGACAAATATCTTACAAGGTGACTTCGGCCCCTCGTTTAAGTACCAAGATTACACAGTAAATGAGCTGATCGCGGTTGCACTTCCAGTATCTGCGAAGGTAGGTTTCGTTGCCTTTATCTTCACACTATTGATGGGGGTCACTGTCGGGACGATTGCTGCCTTGAAGCACAACACCTGGGTCGACTACACCATAATGTCGACCGCCATGCTCGGGGTGGTAATGCCATCTTTCGTGTTGGCACCGGCGCTTATTTACCTTTTCTCCCTGCACTGGAACATATTCCCAGCAGGTGGTTGGCATGGCGGTACATTCATGTACATCGTGCTGCCTGTTATCGCGATGTCTCTTCTTTACGTAGCAACCTTTGCTCGTATTACTCGCGGTAGCATGATTGAAACGCTAAACAGTAACTTTATCCGAACTGCGCGTGCAAAAGGTCTAAGCTACCGTTATATCATTCTAAAACATGCACTTAAGCCAGCAATGCTACCTGTTGTTTCTTACATGGGACCTGCGTTCGTAGGTATCATCACAGGTTCAGTTGTTGTTGAAACCATCTTCGGCCTACCAGGTATCGGTAAGCTGTTTGTTAACGCCGCGTTTAACCGTGACTACTCGCTAGTAATGGGTGTAACCATCTTGATTGGTTTCCTATTCATCTTGTTCAACGCAATCGTTGATATTTTGCTAGCGCTTATTGACCCGAAAATTCGCTACTAACAGGGACGCATGGTTATGTTGAAGAAAAAAGAAAATTTAGAAGCGATCGAAAAGTTCTCTGAGAGCTTAGAGATTGAAGGTCGTAGTTTGTGGCAGGACGCGCGCATTCGTTTCATGCGAAACAAAGCTGCGATGGTGAGTCTGTTCATTCTTACGCTTATGGTACTGGCAGTTATCTTCTTACCAATGCTGGCTCAGTACACTTATGATGATACTGACTGGTACGCAATGCACGTTGGTCCGAATGCGGATCACTGGTTTGGTACAGATAGCTTAGGTCGTGATTTGTACGTTCGTACTCTTGTCGGTGGCCGCATCTCATTGATGGTTGGTGTGATGGGTGCCTTCGTAGCGGTACTGATTGGTACGCTTTACGGTGCAGCTTCAGGCTTCATCGGCGGTCGTACTGACCGAGTGATGATGCGTATCCTAGAGATCTTGTACGCAGTACCATTCATGTTCCTAGTAATCGTACTGGTAACGTTCTTTGGTCGTAACATCGTCCTAATCTTCGTTGCTATTGGTGCGATTGCTTGGCTAGATATGGCGCGTATTGTACGTGGTCAAACGTTGAGCCTACGTAGTAAAGAGTTCATTGAAGCTGCACACGTATGTGGTGTAAGCAAATGGAAGATCATTACACGTCACATCGTACCGAACGTACTGGGTATCGTAGCGGTTTATTCTACGCTGCTTATTCCAAGCATGATCCTTACAGAATCATTCTTATCTTTCCTTGGTCTTGGTGTTCAAGAGCCTATGACAAGCTGGGGCGCATTGCTTCAAGAAGGTTCGCAAACAATGGAAGTTGCAATCTGGCAATTGACATTCCCTGCGGCATTCATGGTAGTTACGCTGTTCTGCTTTAACTATGTAGGTGATGGTCTGCGCGACGCGCTTGATCCAAAAGACAGATAACGAAATAGCAATTAAAAGCTATAAAAGATTAAGGAAGCAATAATGAGCTTATTAGATGTCAAAGATCTGCGCGTCGAATTTACCACGCAAGATGGTATCGTAACCGCAGTAAACGACTTGAACTTCTCACTTAACCAAGGCGAAACGCTAGGTATTGTTGGTGAGTCGGGTTCGGGTAAATCACAAACGGTATTTGCACTGATGGGGCTGCTGGCTAAGAACGGCATCATCTCAGGCAGTGCAAAGTTTGAAGGCAATGAAATTCTCAACCTGCCTGAAAAAGCACTGAACAAGGTTCGTGCTGAACAAATCGCGATGATCTTCCAAGATCCAATGACCTCACTGAACCCTTACATGAAAGTAAGTGATCAGCTGATGGAAGTACTTATGCTGCATAAAGGCATGGGTAAAGCAGAAGCGTTTGAAGAATCAGTACGCATGCTTGAAGCGGTGAAAATTCCTGAAGCTCGTAAACGTATTACCATGTATCCGCACGAATTTTCGGGCGGTATGCGTCAGCGTGTGATGATCGCAATGGCACTGCTGTGTCGTCCTAAATTGCTTATCGCTGATGAACCAACAACGGCACTGGATGTAACCATTCAAGCGCAAATCATGGAATTGCTGAACGAACTTAAAGATGAGTTCAATACGGCAATCATCATGATCACCCATGACTTGGGTGTTGTTGCTGGCTCATGTGACAAAGTACTTGTGATGTACGCGGGTCGTACAATGGAATACGGCACGGTTGATGAAATCTTCTACGAGCCAAGCCACCCATATGCGGAAGGCCTGCTTAAAGCTATTCCTCGTTTGGATACCGAAGGTGAAATTCTACCGACGATTCCAGGTAACCCACCTAACTTACTTCGCCTACCAACAGGTTGTCCTTACCAAGACCGTTGTCACCGTGTAATGGACCGTTGTAAGCAAGAAGCACCGATTTTGCAGCCATTTGCTAAAGACCGTCAGCGTGCTTGTTTTTCAGATTGGGAGACTTGGACAAAATGAGTAAAGAATTACTATTAGATATTAAAGACCTGAAAGTTCACTTTAGCATTGCAGCTAAGTCTGCTTGGCCTTGGGCAAAACCATCAAACCTTAAAGCGGTTGATGGTGTTGATGTTCACCTTTACGAAGGAGAGACTCTGGGTGTAGTAGGTGAGTCTGGTTGTGGTAAGTCGACTTTTGCCCGTGCGATTATCGGCTTGGTTGAAGCGACTGAAGGTCAAGTGATGTGGTTAGGTCAAGACCTAACTAAGATGCAGGAAGTGAAGCGTCGTGAGACTCGTAAAGAGATTCAGATGATCTTCCAAGACCCGCTAGCATCGCTTAACCCACGTATGTCAGTAGGCGATATTATTGCTGAGCCTCTAGAGACTTTCTTCCCTGAACTTTCTAAACAAGAAGTGAAGGACAGAGTTAAAGAGATGATGGCAAAGGTTGGTCTACTACCCAACGTAATCAACCGTTACCCTCATGAATTCTCTGGTGGTCAGTGTCAGCGTATTGGTATTGCACGTGCGCTTATCTTGAAACCTAAGATGATCATCTGTGATGAACCTGTTTCTGCACTGGATGTATCTATCCAAGCTCAAGTAGTTAACCTTCTGAAGGAGCTACAAAAAGAGCTAGGTTTGTCTTTGGTATTCATCGCGCACGATTTGTCGGTTGTTAAACACATCTCTGATCGCGTATTGGTGATGTACCTAGGTAATGCGGTAGAACTTGGCGAATCAGATGCATTGTTCTCTGATCCTAAGCACCCATACACCAAAGCGTTGATGTCTGCAGTTCCAATTCCAGACCCACGCTTAGAGCGCAGCAAAACCATTCAGATGTTGGAAGGTGATCTCCCATCGCCAATCAATCCGCCATCAGGTTGTGTGTTCCGTACTCGTTGCCCACAAGCAACAGAGGCGTGTGCGCAAACTAAGCCAACTATCCAAGGCGATGACGTTCACGCAGTATCTTGCTTGCACGTACAAGTCTAGAGCCTATTTAAACCGGTTCAGCCTGTGACAGGCTTAAGCGCAACTTGTTTATGAGTTGCGCTTTTTTTGTATCTAAAGATCCATATTAAATAAGCTTCATCAAATAATTCGAACAACTAAGCCAACTTCTTCTAGTTTTGAAAAAGTTGGCTTTTTTTATACTAGAGAAAAGCTTGGATGACAGAGGTTTGGATATGGGTAAGTTAGTTGAAGGTGTTTGGCACGATGTGTGGTACGACACCAAAGAAAGCGGTGGTAAGTTCGTTCGTGAAGATGCGGGCTTTCGTCACTGGGTAGAGAATAAACCGGGCGCGCAGTTTGAGCCGGAAAGCGGCCGTTACCATCTATACGTATCGTTAGCTTGCCCTTGGGCGCACAGAACCCTTATCTTCCGCGAGCTGAAAGACCTAACCGATCACATTGACGTGACAGTCGTTTGCCCAGACATGATGAGTGAAGGTTGGCAAATGGGGTTACCTGAACCTCTATTTGGCCATACCCGCATGCACCAAATCTACACTCAAGCCAAGCCTGACTACTCGGGTAGAGTAACGGTACCTGTGCTGTGGGATAAGAAAACCAACACCATTGTGAGTAACGAGTCGTCTGAAATCATTCGCATGTTTAACTCAGAGTTTAACGAGCTAACGGGTAACACCGATGATTACTACCCGTGGGAGTTGTCCAAGAAGATTGATGAGTGGAATGATTATATCTACCCAAACATCAACAACGGCGTATACCGAACCGGCTTTGCGACAACACAAGAAGCCTACGAAGAGGCGTATGAAGCGTTATTTGAAGCGTTAGATAAAGTGGATGCGCATCTTAGTGAGAAACGTTATTTAGCGGGAGAGCAGATTACTGAAGCGGATTGGCGGTTGTTCACGACCTTGGTTCGATTCGATGCTGTGTATGTGGGTCACTTCAAGTGTAACAAGCAACGAATTGCGGATTACAAACATATCCAAGGTTATCTAAAAGAGCTCTATCAAATAGAGGGTATTAAAGAGACGACGGATTTCTACCACATCAAGCGCCACTACTATTACAGCCATACGGGCATCAACCCGACTCAAGTGGTGCCTAAAGGGCCTGATCTGGATTTAGATTCGCCTCACGGACGTGGTTAGAATCATTAATTAATCCGCTTTTCTTCAGGCGTAAAAAAACCCTAGATAAACATCTAGGGTTTTTGCTTTCTGAAAAAGAAAATTAGTTAACTACTTTTTCTTCAGCTTGCGCAGCTTGGTCTGCTTGGATAGCCGTTAGAGCTACTGTGTAAACGATATCGTCTACTAGAGCGCCACGAGACAAGTCATTTACTGGCTTGCGCATACCTTGAAGCATTGGACCGATAGATACTAGATCTGCTGAACGCTGTACAGCTTTGTAAGTCGTGTTACCCGTGTTTAAGTCTGGGAATACGAATACTGTCGCTTTACCTGCAACTGGAGAGTTAGGCGCTTTAGAAGCGGCTACGTTTTCCATGATTGCTGCATCGTACTGTAGAGGACCGTCGATCACTAGATCAGGACGCTTCTCTTGAGCAAGTTTCGTTGCTTCACGTACTTTATCTACGTCTGCACCCTTACCAGATTCACCAGTAGAGTAAGAGATCATAGCAACGCGTGGGTCGATACCGAATGCCGCAGCAGAATCTGCAGATTGGATAGCGATTTCAGCAAGCTGTTCAGCTGTTGGATCTGGGTTGATCGCACAGTCACCGTATACAAGAACTTGATCAGGCAGAAGCATGAAGAAGATCGAAGATACGATAGAAGCATCAGGAGCAGTCTTGATGATCTGGAACGGAGGAACGATAGTGTTCGCCGTTGTGTGAACAGCACCAGAAACTAGGCCGTCAACTTCGCCAGCTTCAAGCATCATAGTACCTAGGAATACTGAATCTTCTAGCTTCTCACGAGCAACAACTTCAGTCATACCTTTAGCGCCACGAAGTTCTACTAGACGAGCTACGTAGTTTTCGCGAACTGATGCAGAATCGATGATCTCAACGCCAGCGCCAAGCTCAACACCTTGCTGTGCTGCAACGCGACGGATTTCTTCAGGGTTACCTAGAAGTACACACGTTGCGATACCGCGCTCAGCACAGATAGCCGCAGCTTTAACTGTACGTGGCTCATCACCTTCAGGAAGAACGATGCGCTTAGCCGCTTTACGAGCAAATTCAGTTAGCTGGTAACGGAATGCTGGTGGGCTTAGACGACGGATGCCTTGAGTACCTTCAGATAGAGAATCAATCCAAGGGCCATCAATGTGGCTTGCAACGTGATCGTTAACGAACTCGATACGCTCTTTATCGTCTGCAGGCACTTCTAGGTTGAAGCTCTGTAGGTTTAGAGACGTCTGCCAAGTGTTACCTTGCGCTTTGAAGATCGGTAGACCTGAAGCGAATGCTGGTGCACAAAGGTTAGCAATGCTTTCTGGAATGTCGTAACCGCCAGTAAGCAGGATTGCGCCAATCTCAACACCGTTTTTCGCAGCAAGAGCCGCAGCAACGATAACGTCAGGACGGTCTGCAGAAGTTACTAGCAGTGAACCTGGTTTGAAGTGCTCAATCATGTGAGGTAGAGAACGTGCACAGAAAGTGATGCTCTTAATACGACGAGTTGAGATTTCACCTTCGTTAACGATTTCAGCGTTAAGGTGCTTAGCCATATCAACCGCACGAGTTGCGATTAGGTCGATGCTCCATGGCACGCAGCCAAGAACACGGATAGGGCTAGAATTGAAGATTTGCATTACTTCAAGGTTCGCTTGCTGAGCGCTGTCTGCATCATCAAAGATTTCAGATAGGTCAGGGCGAGTACGGCCAGCTTCATCAACAGGAGCGTTAAGCTTGTTGATGATTACGCCTTTGATGTTTTTGTTCTTAGTACCGCCGAAGTTAGAACATGCTACTTCGATACGCTCTTTAAGCTGCGTAGGGTTGTCAGTACCAGGAGTCGCAACGAATACGATCTCCGCGCCAAGTGTTTTTGCGATTTCCGCGTTCACTTGGTTAGCAAATGGGTGCTTACGAGTAGGTACTAGACCTTCGATTAGCGTTACTTCTGCGTCTTTGTTGATCTTGTTGTATTGCTCAACAACAGACTCAAGAAGCTCGTCCATTTTTTCGCTACCGATCAAAGCTTCAGCTTTAGTCATTGCGATTGGCTCACCAATCTTAATGTCGCTGTTTGCGCTGATGATAGTAGACGTTAGATCTGGTTGGTTACCACCGCTGCGAGGCTGAGCGATTGGCTTGTAGAAAGAAACACTTACGCCCTTACGCTCCATAGCGCGAAGAACACCCATGCTAACACTAGTAAGACCAACACCAGCGCTTGTAGGGATAAGCATAATAGTACGTGACATTGACGAACACCTTTGACTATTGGAAATAAAAAAGCTCAACTGCTATTCCCACCGATATTTAAATTGGGGTAGGAATAGAAGTTGAGCCCCATTTTCTTGATATGAAAAACTGACTAGCTTCGAATGAAGCTAGTCAGGAAAATCAATTAAAGACCTGCTAGTTTCGCAGTGTCTTCAGCAATTACTAGCTCTTCGTTAGTAGAGATAACCATTGCAGGGATACGGCTGTTAGCTGTAGTGATAGTACCTTCGCCGCCGAAACGAGCTTTAAGGTTAGCTTCACCGTCAACTTCGATACCGAAGATGCCTAGGCGGTTAAGAACCATTTCACGGATTGGGCCTGAGTTCTCGCCGATGCCGCCAGTGAAAGTGATTGCGTCTAGACGACCTTCTAGAGTTGCAGTGTAACCAGCTACGTACTTAGCTAGACGGTGACAGAACACGTCCATTGCACGAGTTGCTTCTTCTTTCTCACCGTAGTTGTCTTCAACGAAACGACAGTCAGAAGTCACTTCAGTTAGACCAGCAAGACCAGACTCTTTAGTTAGCATGTTGTTGATTTCTTCAACAGAGTAACCAAGTGCGTCGTGTAGGTGGAAGATGATTGCAGGGTCTAGGTCACCACAACGAGTACCCATTACAAGACCTTCAAGAGGAGTAAGACCCATAGAAGTGTCTACAGATTTACCGTTCTTGATTGCACATACAGAAGCGCCGTTACCTAGGTGACAGTTGATGATGTTAACTTCTTCAACTGGCTTGTTTAGTAGGCCTGCAACTTCACGAGTGATGAATAGGTGAGAAGTACCGTGCATGCCGTAACGACGGATGCCGTGCTCTTTGTACAGGTTGTACGGTAGAGCGTATAGGTAAGACTCAGAAGGCATTGTTTGGTGGAACGCAGTGTCAAAAACAGCAACGTTTTGTAGACCAGGGAAGTTCTGTTGAGCCGCTTCGATACCGATAAGGTGAGCAGGGTTGTGAAGAGGTGCGAAAGTCGCAGCGTCTTGAATACCCTTAAGAACTTCATCAGTGATAAGTGCAGAAGAAGTGAACTGCTCGCCACCGTGTACGATACGGTGACCGATAGCGCCAAGGTTAGCTTTAAGCTCAGGCTTAGAAGCAAGAATAGTTTCTACCATGAAAGATAGTGCTTCTACGTGAGCTGCGCCCGCGCCTAGTTGTGCTTCATGCTTGCCATCAAGTTTCCACTTCATACGAGCTTCTGGAAGACCTAGACACTCAGCAAGACCAGTTAGGTGCTCTGCACCTGTTTCTGCATCAACAACAGCGAATTTAAGAGAAGAACTACCACAGTTTAAAACTAAAACTAGCTTAGACATTAATGACTACCTGTTTATTTTTCTGATCGAAATCAGTTAAGGATGAAAATTAATCTCAAGAATAGTCGAAGCACATAGGCTTGCGTACTAACCTTGGTCAAAAAAACGTTAATTTCCGTATAAAGTGAAAGCGCTCTTTATCAAAAAGAGGCTTGTGCATTCCTTGCAGAAGTCTTCTCAAAGTTGCTTAAATTGTAAATAAGGGCAACAATGAGATTGAGGTCTGCAAATAATAGCGATATTGTGCAAATATAACAAAAAAATTTGAAAGAATATTATTTTTCGTCAAATTTTTGTGTTTTTAGTTGATGATTTCAACTTTTTTTTAATGGGAGACTCATATGAGCAATAGAGTTGGTTTAGCTAGTAGTTTAAAAGATGGCCAAAAGTACATGGATCTCTGGCCCGTCCGAAAAGAGTTAAACGCGATCTTCCCAGAACAACGCATTATTAAAGCGACCCGTTTTGGCGTGAAAGTGATGCCTGCGATTGCCGCTATCAGTGTTCTTACACAAATGGTCTTTAATAATTACCAAGCGATGCCACAGGCTGTGGTTATGGCTTTGTTTGCGATCAGCTTGCCGCTACAAGGTATGTGGTGGTTGGGCAATCGCTCAAATACACAACTTCCGCCGGCGCTAGTATCGTGGTACCGCGAACTGCATGAAAAGATCACTGAAACGGGTTTTGCGTTAGAGCCTATGAAGCCGCGCCCTCGCTATAAAGAATTGGCAATCATTTTAAATCGTGCCTTTCGTCAGTTAGATAAATCCTCAATGGAGCGTTGGTTCTAAAGAATCCCAGCTCTTCCTCTTGTCTGAGAACAACTATTCATCTTCTATAGCTTGTTCTCAGATTTGCTCCTCTTTTTGTTACCTCGCTTACTTTCCGTTTAGCTTACCTGTCCTTATTCACTTGGTTTCTTACCTTCCTCCGAAGTCAATATAACCTTTCTCACATAACTCGAGCCTTGTTGCATTTTTGTTAAATATCACTTCAAGTTATCAATGGTTACTGGTAATAATGTCAATAGTGATTTTGATGTTGTTCTCTTTGAGCGAGTAATGACGGGTAGAGCTTGATTCAGGGAGCGATAATGAGTTCTGTAAGAAAGGTATTGGCAGCGGTTTTAAGTTGCTTGATGTTGCTATGGACTGGCAATGCAATGGCAAACGTTGCCAAAGTGTCGGTTTCACAAGTTGTTGACCATCCAGATCTGAATGCGACACGTTTAGGGCTTCTTGAAGGATTGAGAGCCAATGGTTATGAACCCGGTAAGAACTTAGAATTCTCCTATGAAATGGCGAATGGTAACCCGGCTCAGGCAGCCAAGATTGCCAGAGAGCTCGTCAGTGAAAATCCACATGTACTTGTTGGTATCGCGACACCGACTTCACAAGCCTTAGTGTCGGCGACTCGCTCGATTCCTATCGTGTTTACCGCGGTTACGGATCCTATCGGCGCTAGGCTCGTTAAACAATTAGAAAAGCCGGGGCGTAATGTCACGGGGCTTTCTGACTTATCTCCGATCACTCAGCATGTGTCATTAATCAAAGAACTGCTCCCTGAAGCTAATTCAATCGGTGTAGTTTACAACCCAGCAGAAGCAAATGCCGTTGCGTTAGTTGGGTTATTGAGAAAGGCAACTCGAGATTTCGGTTATACACTTCACACCGAAAAAGCGCTGACTGTTGACGATGTCGAAGCAAAAGCAGAATCCATTGCTAAGAAGTCCGATGTTATCTATGCCTTGACCGATAATACGGTTGCAAGCGGCATGGAGGGTCTTATCAAAGCGGCTAACCATGCAGATACGCCAGTCGTCGCAGGCGCCACATCTTATGTCGGAAAGGGAGCGATTGCTGGTTTAGGTCTAGATTATTATGATGTTGGGGTTCAGACCGCGGATTATGTCGCAGCCATTCTGGAAGGACAGAAGCCCGGGAAGTTGAGTGTCAAAACTGCGCAGAGTTCTCAGCTGGTGGTCAACCTAGATGCTGCTCGTGAGCTTGGCGTGACAGTGCCTCAATCTGTGATTGAGCGTGCGGTCATTAGCCGGTGAATTGAGTTTGGTGTTAGGTGAGCTAATAGGCCATAAGTCATATTATTAACAGCATTGAAATGGGCTCAGATAACAAACTCACCTGCTCTATATGTTGGCGCTTCTCTATTTTATTCATTTGTAAGCGGTTATTTGACCGTTAGGTGTGTCGTTAATATCAATTTACATTATTTTACGTCGAGCGAATTGCCGATTAATGTAATAATATTAATGGGGAAAATGAAAATAGCTGAACGCTAAGAGCACATTATATGAAAGTAAATAGGCACTTTAGCCTAACCTTTGTTTTCGGGTTTCCCGCTGTGATCGCCGCGATGTTACTTGGCCTAATAGGAAAGAATCATTTTGATTTGGTGAAGAAAGACATTGGCAGTGAATTCCAGCGTATTGAAGAGGTGTTCAAACGAACCACAAAGGTGGTGACAGCCTTAGACTACAGCTTCTCCAACTACTACAAATCAGGAAGCCCTCTCTTTCTTGATCACAACAAACATGTTGTGGATGGTCTTTGCCAAATCTGGCCTATTGATGTATTGCTACTTGCCGACGGTAAAACCTCAGACATTCCCTCTGTCGATATCGACTATATGCTAATTGGTCAAGAGTCTCTTTGTTCTGAAAGCAGTGATAGTTATAAGAGCGCGTCAGAAAAAATAGCGTTAGCTCCTATTCTTTCATTTTTATCCCAGCTTGATGAATACCATGCCGGCGTGCACTTTATTGATACGAGCGGCTATGTGATCTCTTCACCTGAAGGTTTTGCCAAAGGGCTGAGCAAAGAGTTACTCTCGACCATAAAGAGTCGTCCTTATTGGCAGAAAACAGCCAACAACCCTGACCAACTTACCCTTTCAGGCCCTGGTTATCGTTTTGATTCCCTTGACCGTATAATCAGTATGACGATCCCTGTATTCCATAAAGGCGTTCACCAAGGGATGCTGTCGGTGGATATTAATGCTGACAAGCTGCTCGCAAACTCGAATGAGCATCTTGCAGGTCGGATCGATATCATTGATACCACTTTAGCGACTCCGGTAGATTCTGCGGCTTTTTATCACGAGATAAAACTGGATGGTGTCTCGTCTCACCATGCGATGTATTACAAATTAGACATCGCGAAAGAGGTTGAGCACTTTTTCGTCTACGAGAAAGACAGCCTTATTGTTGCCATCATTGTGTATCTGTTCTCAGTAACCATCTTCTTCTACGTCAATTCCAATATTGAACGTGGTTACTTCAAAGATCTCGCAGCCAAAGACCCTATGACAGGGTTATTGAATCGTCGTGGCTTAGAAGCGTTCTGGCGCAGTGTAGAGCACGATCAACTGTTTGCATTAACCGTCTTCGATATTGATGATTTTAAGTCAATTAACGACACCTACGGCCACGATAAGGGGGATGATGTGATTCGTTATATGTCGCGTCAGATCAGCAACAGTATTCGAAGCAGTGACGTTGCAGCACGGTTTGGCGGTGAAGAGTTTGTCGTTTATATGAAAGGCGAAGATCGTGAAACTTTGATGAGAACATTAGAGCGAGTGAAGAATGCGATTTGTTCCACTTCAGCCGACATTATTCCAAATGGATTTACGGTGTCTGGCGGTGTCTGCATTGTTGAAACTGAGCAAAGTAAACTTAACTTCGATGAGATATTTAAGTACGCCGATGAAAAGCTGTACGTGGCTAAGACGACGGGCAAAGACCGTCTTAAATTTTAACCACGTTATTGAATCGATGCTTTGTATGAAAATGAAAATGAAAGAGGGAAGAGCGAACGTGTCTACCAAGCAAAGCTTATTTGCACCGGTAAACACGTTTGTAGCGTTGGGTATTTAACCCTAAACATAATCTTAAACAGGTTGGCGGCGTTCTTCTTGATAACGCTGAAGGCGTTCTACAATCGGTGGCGCCTTTTTGAAAGTACGAATTTCTTTAAACAGTTCGTTCGCTTCAGGGTAGCCTTTACTTAGATAAACAAACCACTGCTTCACTCTATTGGGGTAGTACATGCCTTTGTCCCCTTTAATTTGAAACTCTGAATAGCGCAGCAAAAGTTCAATGACTTTATCCCACGGCATTTTCTGGTGGTTGTGCTTAACGACGTTACCAAGGTTTGGAATATTGAAAGCACCACGGCAGACCATTAATGAATCGACGCCTGTTGCTTCTATGCAATCTTGACCATCTTGATAGTTCCAGATCTCCCCATTAGCAATCAACGGCAGAGATGTTTTTTCTCTTATTTGATTGATGAAATCCCATTTGATTTCGCTGGCTTTATAGCCGCCAACTTTGGTTCTTGCATGCACGGTGAGTTCGTCAGCTTTGGCTTGTTCGATGGCATCGACGATTTCAAAGCACTCTTCCGGATGCTCCCAACCTAATCGAATCTTTGCGGACACAGGAATGTGTGCCGGTACCGCTTCTCGACAGGCGTTCACCACTTGATAGATGAGCTCTGGCTCTTTTAGCAATGAAGCGCCACCATTACTTTTGTTGACCGCTTTTGCTGGGCAACCAAAATTAAGATCGATCCCTTTCGCGCCTAAGCTAGCAGCTTGAAAAGCATTCTCGGCCATCCAATTTGGGTGTTGCCCTAGAAGTTGGAGATGGATTGGCACACCAGCCATGGTCTGAGAGCCTTGATGTAGCTCAGGGCAAATACGGTGGAACACATGCGGGGGAAGAAGTTGATCTACGACGCGCACAAACTCTGTCACACAGAGATCGTAATCATTAATCTCTGTGAGAATTTCACGCATTAGGTGGTCTAGAACGCCCTCCATAGGGCCAAGTATTACGCGCATGTTGCTTTACCAAAACTGAATGAACCGAAAAATTCGAGGCGTGATTGTACGGTGTGCTTACAGAATTGTCACTATGAGTGTGGTGCATGTCTTAATGATGGTTTCGTCTCTTAATAGCGACATCTTTGGGAGGATGGCGTTATAATATCGAAAATGCCCAATATCCAGAGCTTTCATGACATATCAATTATTAAGCCTACCAGAATCAATCACTGACATTACTCCGCAGTTTATGGAAGGTGCAATCCTTGCCTCTAACTTAGCGACCAAACCACTCGATCCAGAAGAGTGGCTGGTTATCGTTGCGCCTGAAGCGGGTAAAGAGCTGGTAAAAACGGTGACAGAACAGATTAATCGCCAGCACAACCTGATTCAGCGTAATGAATACCTATTAACAGACGTACTGGCTGAAGGTGACTTTAACGAACAGTTCGCTGATTTTTCTGAAGGCTTCATGATGGTTTGGCCAACAGTGGAAGAGCAGTGGCAGAGCGTGACAGTCGCGGATGGTACTCTGCGCATGTTGCAAGCGCTCTTAACCACCTTGATGCTTGCGATTGATGAAGAGCAAACTCAACAACAAATGATCGCTGCAGGGCTTACTAACCCACCATCGCTTGCCGATTTAGTGGGTCAAGTCGATCTGATGATCTCAGAAGTGGCAATGGCAGCGGATGAAGCTATGTTGGGCAATAAGTCCCAGAGCGTGAACCCGTTTAAAGACATTGGTCGAAACGACCTTTGCCCTTGTGAAAGCGGCAAGAAGTTTAAACAATGCTGCGGTAAAAGCAGCTAATCACGGCTTGTTGAGCAACTTAGTTTGTGTGAATAACAGACTCTCTTAATATGTTCAAAAGCTTAAGTAATAAAAAAGTCGACCTTGTGGTCGACTTTTTTGTTGTTCTAATTTGGATGATCTAGTGTCAATCGTTTTTCGATTTTACAAATTGAGATATAACCACAAAACCGAAAGCAACCAAGTTACCCGCAAAGATAATCACTAGCCATTGAGGCATTGAAAGCTCTAAGAACTGCCATACCACCTTGCTACAGTCACCGTAAGCTTCAAACATCCACGGAGCCCATTGGTTTAAAGGTGCCCAGCTAGGGAAAGTAACGAATAAATCACAGGTTGCGAAAGGAGACGGATTAAACTGGTAATCGACGTGCTCTAAAGCCAACGTCAAACCTTTGTAGGCGCCAAATCCCCAACCAGCAAGGCCTAACCAACGTGATATCGGGTTATTCGGAGCAATAGCACCAATCATTGCAGCGACACCGATAGCAAGCATAGCAACGCGCTCATAGATGCACATCACACAAGGGCCAAGCATCATCACGTGTTGAAAGAAGAGAGCGCATGCCTCAAAAAAGACAATAAAAGCCAGTAGTAAAAGCCAAGATAAACGTCCCTTAGAGAAGTCTTTGAGCATTGCAAAAAAGTTCACGAATTTAATCCCGTCTATAAAATAAAAAAGCTCTGAATACTCAGAGCTTTTTATCTTGGATAAGTTTCCTAATCAACTAATATTTTTGATTAGTTAGATACACTTATTGTGTTTCGCAACACAAAATCGGATTAGTGACCACCAGAAATCACTGGAGCGACAACCTCACCAGTACGCTGAATGATCCAACCTGCATCGTAGAACCAAGCGGTCATCGGCTCAACAAAGAACACGATACCAGCAAGGCCAACAAGAGCCAGTACGATAGTATATGGCAAAGCCATGATAACCATGCGGCCGTAAGACAGTCTAATTAACGGGGCAAGTGCCGATGTTAATAAGAATAGGAATGCAGCTTGACCGTTTGGCGTAGCAACAGAAGGTAGGTTAGTACCTGTGTTGATAGCAACAGCAAGTAGGTCAAATTGGTCACGAGTGATGATGCCTTCAACCAGTGCAGTTTTCACTTCGTTGATGTAAACCGTACCTACGAACACGTTATCTGACACCATCGATAAGATACCGTTGGCCACATAGAATAGTGCGAGCTGTGCGCCTTTATCTTCAACGTGAAGTACTGCATCGATGACTGGCTTAAATAGAGCTTGGTCGATGATCACAGCAACAACAGCGAAGAAAACGGCAAGAAGTGCAGTAAATGGCAGCGCTTCTTCAAAGGCTTTACCCATAGAGTGTTCTTCAATAACACCCGTAAATGCTGTAGCTAAGATGATCACAGACAGGCCAATCAAACCTACTTCAGCAACGTGAAGTGCAAGGCCGACGATAAGCCAAACTGCGATTGCACTTTGAACCCATAGTTTTGCTACGTCTTGCTTTGTGCGGTTTGCACGTTCTTTGTTGTCAAACTCAACTAAGATTTGGCGAACATTCATTGGTAGTTGAGCACCGTAACCAAACACTTTGAATTTCTCGACAAGTGTACAAGTTAAAATACCGCAGAAGAAAACAGGTAGTGTTACTGGCAGCATACGGATGATAAATTCACCGAACTCCCAACCTGCTTGCTTAGCAATTACCAAGTTTTGTGGTTCTCCTACCATGGTCATTACACCACCCAGTGCTGTACCCACACCAGCGTGCATTAGCAGTGAACGTAGGAAAGCACGGTAGTTTTCTAGGTCATCACGAGTTAGTTCTGAGATCTCTTCATCATGAGTATGATCGTGCGAAGACGTTGTGCCCTTGCCTGATGCAACCTTGTGGTAGATAGAGTAGAAGCCGACCGCAACGCTAATAACTACGGCGATTACTGTTAGTGCATCTAGGAATGCTGATAAGAAAGCGGCAGCAACACAGAAGGCAACGGAGAGTAAAATTTTAGATTGGATGCCAAGCAAGATCTTCGTGAAAATGAACAAAAGCAGTTCTTTCATGAAGTAAATGCCAGCAACCATGAATACGAGCAAGAGTAATACAGGAAGGTTTGCTTGCAGCTCGTGATAAACCATTTCTGGTTTGGTCATGCCAATGGCGACTGCTTGAATAGCTAATAGACCACCCGGTTGAAGTGGGTAGCATTTGAGAGCCATAGCTAGAGTGAAAATAAACTCAACCACCAATAGCCAGCCCGCAACAAATGGGTCAACTAGGAAGAAAACAAACGGGTTGATGATTAAAAAGGAAATGATGGCAAGTTTATACCAATCAGGAGCTTTACCAAGGAAGTTCTTGATAAAAGCGTTTCCGAGAGACATCGGCATGTTAATACTCTTTTATGTTGATTATGAATAGACAAGCAATACAACATTTTGAGAATCGAGCTATAGAAATTGTTAAAAACTATAACTAACAGTGACTTAGAAAAACTACATTCCATGTAATGTTCTGTGGTCTTGCCAAGTCACTCCCTTAGAAACTCAAGCACTGCTTATTTTTGAGCGCAACTTTACTCTTAGATAACATTTAGTCAACAGGAAAAGCCCTGTAGCCCTAAAAATACCTCTTTTTTGTTGAGAAACGCGATCAAAGTAGCGCAAGCATACCACTTAAAATGTGATAAAAACCGACTAGAATCAATATTTCAGCGAAATGATTGAAAATTACAGAATAACGACGGCTTATATATGATTATTACAACTTAATATTGCAAATTAATAGCTTTAAAAATATGACCAATCCCATTGATTTTAAAGAAAAATTGTTGTGTTAACGGTTTGTTTAAATGGTGGTTTAGAGTCGCTTGCTTTACAAACCTGAGGTGCAAACGTGTGCTGAACTTTAGAGTTATAACTCTAACGGTGTTTAGGGTGAGTAAAATTTTTGAGGGTGTTTCCGCTAGGTGTGAACTAGTGGTATGATGAGTAAATTAGAACAGAATAATTAAATTGGATTGAAGTGTAGATGGTCATTAAGGCGAAGAGCCCGGCAGGATTTGCAGAGAAGTATATCATTGAAAGTATTTGGAATGGCCGTTTCCCTCCAGGTTCTATCTTGCCCGCAGAGCGTGAGCTTTCTGAGCTGATTGGTGTTACACGTACTACGCTTCGTGAAGTACTACAACGTCTTGCTCGTGATGGTTGGTTGACAATCCAACATGGCAAACCAACTAAAGTTAACCAGTTTATGGAAACCTCGGGTCTTCATATCCTTGATACGCTAATGACGTTGGACGTTGATAACGCAAGCAAAATGGTAGAAGACCTGCTTGCTGCTCGTACTAATATCAGCCCGATCTTTATGCGTTATGCATTCAAAGCAAACAAAGAAGCTTCAGAGCGTACTATCAGTAACGTGATTGAATCTTGTGAAGCGCTACTTGCGGCACCAACTTGGGATGAGTTCCTAGAATCGTCGCCATACGCTGACAAGATCAAACAAGCGGTAAAAGAAGATTCAGAAAAAGATGAAGCGAAACGTCAGACGATCTTAATCGCGAAGACTTTCAACTTCTATGATTACATGCTTTTCCAACGTTTGGCATTCCACTCAGGCAACCAGATTTACGGCCTGATCTTTAACGGTGTGCGTAAACTTTATGACCGTATCGGTAGCTACTACTTCTCTAACCCAGAAGCACGACGTTTAGCGATGGACTTTTATAAAGAGTTGTTCATTATCTGTGAAAGTGGCGAGCGCGAAACTTTGCCATTAGTGATTCGTAACTACGGTATCGCAAGTGCACAAGTTTGGAATGAAATGAAAACGACATTGCCGACGAACTTCACTGAAGACGACAGCTAAGCCATAGGTTTACTATTGTTGTTCCTGTTTAGTCAGTGACGTAAAGAAAACGAAAAAGCGGCGAGATAATTCAATTATCTCGCCGCTTTTTATTTATCTGTCGTTACTAGAAAATTATCAGTGGGTCAGTTACTTACCTATGACGAGTAATTTATCTATGTGTAGCAACTTAAAATTTATCTAGGAGTAGTAACTTAACCCGTAAACTCTTCTGAGTCTGGACGGTTGGTAAATTGCACACCGTTTAGAAAATCGCAAAGTAGTTGGTCTTCACACACTTTGTAGTTTTTGTTTTCTGGCTTGCGGAAGTAAGCGCCGATTTCGTACTTGCTCAAGCTAATGCCAACCACTTCTAGTACGTCCAAAACATCTTCTGCTTTCATGTTCAATGCGATACGAAGCTTCATGAAGATCATGTTGTTCGTCAGTGCAACTTCAGGTTTAGGTTGCTCGCCTTCTTTTTTGCCACGCTTAAGGTTGATGAAACCATTTAGGAATACCGCTAACTCTTTATCTTTCATCTTAGAGCATGACTTGTCGTTGTCATCTTTTAGCCAGTTAATCACTTGGTCATGAGCAACAGTCACATCAGCTTGTTCGATAGCTTTGATGATTTGTGCATTTTTAAGGTTTAGTGCGTGTTGAATACGACGCAAGATTTCGTTGTTAGTCACTGGGGATTCCTAAAAAGGGTTTTAGAGTAAAGAGGTGTTGGTTTAGCCTATTTTTGTCGACGAACCAATTTCTACTCTACATAGCATAGTTGACGGCGACTCTAACAGAGAACGCTAATTTTCGGTAGATATAAAAAATCCCCAATGCTGATTAACTCTTTCAAGTCAAAAATGCATTAGGGATTTAGTGATGGGTGCTTGTTATCTGACTGGAGTCAGAATTACATTACACGCATACCAGGTTGAGCACCTTCGTGTGGCTCAAGGATCCATAGGTCGCTGCCGCCAGGGCCCGCTGCTAGGATCATGCCTTCAGACATACCAAACTTCATCTTACGAGGTTTTAGGTTTGCTACCATTACAGTTAGCTTGCCTTCTAGCTCTTCAGGTTTGTATGCTGATTTGATACCAGAGAATACTTGGCGAGTCTCACCACCGATGTCTAGTTGGAACTTCAGTAGTTTGTTCGCTTTTGGTACTTCTTCACAAGAGATGATACGAGCGATACGCATGTCTACTGCTGCAAAGGCATCGAACTCAATCTCGTCTGCGATTGGCTCTTTGTCTAGCTCAGTTTGGCTTGCTTGCTCTTTTTCAGCTTCTGCTTTTTCTTTCGCTGCTGCTTCAGCGGCTGCATCTTCTTTAGAAGACTCAACCATTGCTTCCACTTTCTTAGGGTCAATGCGGTTGAATAGCGCTTTGAACTTAGTGATCTCGTGATCAGTTAGCGGAGTAGCAATCGCTTCCCACGTTAGCTCTTCGTTTAGGAAAGCTTCAGTGCGAGCTGCAAGCTCTGGCATCACTGGTTTCAGGTAAGCCATCAGTACGCGGAATAGGTTAATACCTACAGAAGAAACTTGTTGAAGCTCAGCTTCTTTGCCTTCTTCTTTTGCAAGAACCCAAGGCGCTTTTTCGTCGATGTACTGGTTAGCTTTATCCGCTAGTGCAGTGATTTCTCGGATAGCACGGCTGAATTCACGAGTTTCGTATAGTTCACCGATACGCTCAGCAGCAGCAACGAATTCGTTGTATAGCTCAGGCTCTGCAAATTCAGCAGCTAGCTTGCCTTCAAAACGCTTAGTAATGAAGCCAGCGTTACGAGAAGCTAGGTTAACAATCTTGTTTACTACGTCAGCGTTTACACGTTGGGTGAAGTCTTCAAGGTTAAGATCTAAGTCATCGATGCGGCTGTTTAGTTTCGCAGCGTAGTAGTAACGTAGACACTCAGGGTCTAGGTGGTTTAGGTACGTGCTTGCTTTGATGAATGTGCCTTTCGACTTAGACATCTTCGCACCGTTCACTGTTACGTAGCCGTGTACGAATACGTTGTTTGGCTTACGGAAACCTGCGCCGTCTAGCATTGCTGGCCAGAATAGGCTGTGGAAGTAAACAATGTCTTTACCGATGAAGTGGTAAAGCTCAGTTGTGCTGTCTTTCTTCCAGTATTCATCGAAGTTTAGATCGTCACGTTTGTCACATAGGTTCTTGAAAGAAGCCATGTAGCCAACAGGTGCGTCTAGCCATACGTAGAAGAACTTGTCTTTTTCGCCTGGGATTTCAAAGCCGAAGTAAGGTGCATCACGTGAGATATCCCACTGTTGCAGACCAGACTCAAACCATTCCTGCATTTTGTTTGCAGTTTCATTCTGTAGAGAGCCAGAACGAGTCCACTCTTTAAGCATGCTTTCGAACTGAGGTAGGTCGAAGAAGAAGTGCTCAGAGTCTTTCATTACTGGAGTTGCGCCAGAAACCGCTGATTTAGGGTTAATTAGCTCAGTTGGGCTGTATGTCTCACCACAGCTATCACAGTTATCACCATACTGGTCTTCTGACTTACACTTAGGGCAAGTACCTTTTACGAAGCGGTCTGGTAGGAACATCTCTTTCTCAGGATCGAAAAGCTGAGAAATAGTGCGGCTAGAAATGAAGCCGTTCTTTTTAAGTTCTAAGTAGATGTGAGAAGCCAGTTCACGGTTCTCTTCGCTGTGTGTGCTGTGGTAGTTATCAAAGCTGATATCAAAGCCAGCGAAGTCTTTTTGGTGCTCTTCACTAACAGCAGCGATCATCTCTTCTGGCGTGATACCCATCTGTTGAGCTTTAAGCATAATTGGCGTGCCGTGAGCATCGTCAGCACAGATGAAGTTTACAGTGTTGCCACGTAGACGCTGGTATCGAACCCAGATATCAGCTTGGATATGCTCAAGCATATGGCCAAGGTGAATAGAGCCGTTAGCGTACGGAAGCGCACAAGTTACCAAAAGTTGTCTTGGATCAGTTGCCATACTTAATAATTCGCTTTTTTGATAGGTATAAATTTGAGAGGTAATACTACTTTATAACGTGTGATACGCCAAGGTATCAGACTAAGGATTCCCCTAGTTTTTTAGGGGTTCAGTCTTCATCTCGTGGGTGATAGCATAAATAAAAAAAGGAGTCCCAATGCGTAACTTTACTTCTAAGCAAGATTTCTGTTCATGGTTGAATGAGTTCGAGTCACCAATCCTCATCCCAGAGTGGGCGCTACACCAAAATATTGTATCGGTTGATCCGCGTGGATCATTTGTTATCACCTTACCTTTTGCCGCTAATCAGCTTGCGGTTGAATTGGAACAGTGGATTCACTCTCAGATTGAACAACAGCTTGTTAGCGCTTTTCAGTTTGAAGTGAAGGTGAAGCCGTCTGCGTTAGAAACCACGGTTGCGACACCATTGAAGGGGGTGAAGAACATCATCGCCGTGACATCTGCAAAGGGTGGGGTGGGTAAATCGACCACTTCAGTCAACCTTGCTTTGGCTTTATCTAAGTCTGGTTCAAAAGTGGGTTTGTTGGATGCGGATATCTATGGTCCTTCTGTACCTATGATGCTTGGCCAATTAGATGCGAAACCAGAAGTCCAGAATAACAAGTGGATGATGCCAATCGAAGCGCACGGTATTTTCACTCACTCTATCGGTTATCTTGTGTCGAAAGATGACGCTGCGATTTGGCGCGGTCCAATGGCGGCCAAGGCTTTAGGTCAGCTTGTTAACGAAACCGTATGGCCAGAGTTGGATTATCTAGTTATTGATATGCCACCGGGCACGGGCGATATTCAGCTGACGTTATCGCAACAGATCCCAGTGACCGGGGCTGTAGTGGTGACCACTCCTCAAGATTTGGCGCTAGCGGATGCACGTAAAGGCGTAGCGATGTTTGATAAGGTGAGTGTGCCAGTCGCAGGCTTAGTTGAAAACATGAGCTATCATATTTGTAGTCACTGTGGTGAGAAAGAGCATATCTTTGGTGTTGGTGGTGCCGAAGCTATGTCAGAAGAGTTTTACCTCGATATTTTGGCACAGATCCCTCTTCATATTGATGTGCGAGAAGATATCGATGCAGGTTGCCCGACGGTGATTCGTCGTCCAGATAGTGAACATACACGTCACTACTTAGAGCTTGCAGAGAATGTGGCTGCGAAGATGTTCTGGACCGGCAAGGCGAGACCAGAAGCGATTAACTTCTCTATGGTTGAATAACGAATCTATGGTTGAATAGCGCAAGTTAATCACAAAGTCGTTTAAATATAGTTTGGATTAGATAAACAGCGGTGGATTTAAGTCAATATCCATTGGGCTTGTGCAAATAGTTGTAGGCAAGTTATTTGAAAGCAAACGATTGCATTCATTAAATGCATTGATATCATCAATTTGACTGCAATTAGCTAAAATGGCGACTAGAATCTATGTGCTTTAGCCCCTATAATCAGGCGGTTTATCTCTTCCCACCACCAAACCATATCGGGTGCAAAATTAATGTCTGATAATAATCAATGTGTCATCGTAGGTATCGCTGGCGCTTCAGCTTCAGGAAAAAGTCTGATTGCTAGTACAATTTATAATGAATTGCGCGAAAAAGTAGGCGACCATCAAATTGGTGTTATCACGGAAGATTGCTATTACAGCGACCAAAGCCACTTGAGTATGGAAGAGCGTGTTAAAACTAACTACGATCACCCAAATGCACTAGATCATGATCTTTTATGTGAACATCTACAGCAGCTAATGAGTGGCAACGCCGTAGAAGTTCCTGAATACAGCTACACAGAGCACACACGTACTTCTGAAACGACTACACTTACTCCAAAGAAAGTGATCATTTTAGAGGGTATTCTGCTTCTAACAGACCCGCGTCTTCGTAAACTAATGCACGCAAGTGTGTTTATGGATACACCATTAGACATCTGTCTATTACGCCGTGTTAAGCGTGATGTAGAAGAGCGTGGTCGTACAATGGACACTGTACTTAAGCAATACCAAGAAACAGTACGTCCAATGTTCATGCAGTTTATCGAGCCTTCAAAACAACATGCAGACATCATCGTTCCTCGTGGTGGTAAAAACCGTATTGCGATTGATGTGCTAAAAGCGCACATTGCGAAGTTGTTGAAGTCTTAATCGAATAAAATTTTGCCTAAGTGACTCACTTAGCTTTATTTTTTACCGAATCAGTGGCACTTTTATAGTGCCACTTTCTTTTGGAATCTAAGCAAGGAATATGCGGATGAAGAAACTACTCATTTTCATAGCTGTACCAGTGTTTGTTGTCGTTGCAGCAATTCTGGCACTAGTGCTGTTAGTGAATCCCAACCAATTTAAGCCATTAATTGTCGAACAAGCCCAAAAACACACAGGCCTAGAGCTAGTGATCGAGGGTGATATCAGCTGGCAATTCTTCCCATCCATTGGCTTTGAACTTGGTCAAACTGAATTACGCAACCCTGAAGGTTTTACGCAACCTAACCTATTTAAGGTTGATACCGTTGGCGTTGACGTTTCGGTTACTCCGCTATTTAGCAACCAACTAGAGATCGGCAACATTACTCTAGATGGTGCAGAATTCTATTTAGAAACGCTTAAAGATGGTCGCAAGAACATTGATGCACTAACGCAAGCGTCAGCGCCTCAAGAATCTGAGCCTGCAGCAGGCACAAGTTCTGAATCAGCGCCTGCCCCTCAAGAGCAAACTACCACAGACGCATCGGGTTGGACGATCAACCTTGCAGGCGTAACTGTATCAAACGCATTGTTTGAAATGGACGACAAGCAAGCGGGTTCATTCACTAAGCTATACGATGTGTCTTTGAATCTTTCTGAGTTTGCCGTTGATACATGGACAACCGCGACATTTGCGGCTTCTGGTGAGAACAATCAACAGAAGTTCTCTGCACAAGGCAGTGCAGAATTCAAATTAGCTGAAGGCTTTGCAAGTTACGCACTTCGTAATATCGACTTAAACGCTAAGTTCAATGATCCAGCGACGTCGATTGAGTCAGCAAAAATTGGCTTGAATACGTTTGAGTTCGATAAGGTAAACCAACTGACTTACGCTGTAATCGGTAATGCAGCTGGCCTTGACCTTGATCTTAAAGGTGGCGGTGAACTTACTGTTGATAACGCGATTTCAAAAGTAACGCTGAACAAGTTAACGTTAGACTCAACATTCAAAGGCGACACGCTTCCTCAGTCTCCAATGAAAGTCGACATGCTGTCTGACTTAAGCTTCGATCTTAACAAGAGCCACCTGAGCTTTGTGTTAGAGAAGCTACAAGCTAACGCTATTGCATTAGACGGTAAAGCAGACGTAATCCTATCTGAAATACCAAAGGTTCGTTTCTCTCTTCATAGCCCGAATATTGATTTAGATGAATTCTTAGGCTTAGGCAATACAACAGAAACAGCGAGCACAGCGCCTTCTGGTTCTGCTGGTGGTTCAACGTCAAGTTCTGGTAGTTCAGATCCAGCTAAAGAAGTGGAACCTGATCTGTCGGCTCTGAAAACGTTAGACGTGAAAGGTGACATCACGATTGATAAGTTCAAGGCGAACAACGCGAAGATGCAGAATGTTAAAACCGCATTTTCGGTTAACCGTGGTATCGCAGAGCTAACCTCATTCACCTCGAATCTTTACCAAGGTTCTATTTCTGCTACTGCAAAGTTAGACGCTCGTAAAACACCAGCGACTTACACGGCTAAGAAGAAAATCAAAGGCGTGAAAGTACAACCGTTACTGGTTGATGTTGCAGATAACGATATGCTGGAAGGTACCGGTAATATTGATGTCAACGTGAAAGGTAAGAGTCTAACTCCGACGGGTATCAAGAAAAACCTAGTCGGTACTATCGCGATTAACTTTGAAGATGGTGCAGTTAACGGCATCAACGTAGCTCAACTGATTCGAGAAAACTACGCTAAGATCAAGGGCGAGAAAGTTGAAAGCACAAATGAAGCTCAAAAAACGGACTTCAGTGCAATGAAAGCGACGCTGAAAGTGGATAAAGGTTGGGTTTCAACTAACGACTTATCAGCACAGTCGCCACTGTTACGTGTGACAGGTCAAGGTAAAGCAAACTTCATCAATGAAACGGTCGACTTCCTTGTGCGTACATCAATTGTGGGTTCACTTGAAGGTCAGGGCGGTAAGAGCATCGACGACCTGAAAGATGTGACTATCCCAATTAAGGTAACAGGTCAGTGGGCAGCCCCGAAATTTGCACTTGTTTTTGATGATGTATTGAAACAGAAAGCACAGAAAGAAATTGACCGTGGTGTGAACAAGCTAACGGACAAGATCAAAGACGAGAAAACCAAAGAAGCCGTAGATGGTTTATTGAAAGGTTTCTTTAACTAAACGTTTTTAACTCGTATATAAAAGAAGCGCCATTCCTATTGTAGGAGTGGCGCTTTTGTTTGGATGCTTATAATACTTTCGAGAGATTCCCTATGACACTCGTCCCTCGCTCTAGGGAATGACGATAGGCCGTCGTCCTTTGTTCAAGAGCGTAACGGCCTAGTGGTCGTCATCCTCGAGAGGGAAGAATGACCGAGTCGGGGATCTCTGGTTGAAGGTGATTACCAGTCAACGCCTTGTAGCGCTTTAACACCAGATTCAAAAGCGTGTTTCACATTGCGAACTTCAGATACTGTATCTGCTATCTCAGTAAGAGTACGGTGCGCGCCACGACCTGTAATGATGACAGACTGCATTTTCGGACGGTTATTCAACGCCTCAACCACTTCATCGAGTTCGATGTAACCGTAGCTCACCATGTAAGTCAGCTCATCAAACAGAATCACATCAATCGACTCGTCAGCCAGCATGCGCTGACACTCTTTCCATACACGCTGTGCAGCTTCAATATCTTGAGCCTTGTTTTGAGTTTCCCAAGTAAAGCCTGTGCCCATGACTTGGAACTCGACATCAAGCTTTTGCAGAACGTTTTTTTCGCCGTTATCCCAGGTACCTTTAACAAACTGAGCAACGGCGCATTTCTTACCATGACCAACTGCACGTGTAATCGTACCAAAACCGGATGTTGATTTACCTTTACCGTTACCCGTGATGACCAGCAATAGGCCTTTTACTTCTTGTGCTGCAGCGACACGTGCATCGACTTGTTCTTTTACTTTCTGTTGTCTTGCTTTGTGGCGTTGTTCTTTGTTGTCTTCAGTCGACATAACAAATCCTTTTAAGTTGTGATTGCGTCTATCATAGCCTAACTTAACGATAGCAAAAACCATCGGAAGAACAGGTGATTAGGGATGAAAAAGATACTCGTAGTTTGTATGGGGAATATTTGCCGCTCGCCAACAGGTGAAGCGGTGCTAAGGAAGAAAGCGCAACAGCTGGATATTGATGTTGTGGTCGACTCTGCGGGGACGATTGGTTTTCATCAAGGCAACCCGCCAGACTCGCGATCCAAATCTGCAGGAGAGAAGCGAGGCTACAGCTTTAAGGGGATTACTTCTCGTAAAGTGGTAGATAATGACTTCGAAGAATTTGACCTGATACTCGCGGCCGATAGGGCGAATTTAGACGACTTAATGAGCCAATGCCCAGTTCACCTCCAATACAAGCTCGCATTATTTTTGAGCTTTGGAGAGTCACAATATCAAGAGATCCCCGATCCGTATTATGGTGAGGGAAATGGTTTTGAATTGGTGTTGGATTTAATCGAAGAGTCTAGCGAAGCGATACTGCGTTCGATGTAGTGTAGGAACAATGTACGTCGTTTTGTTATCAGCGTAAGGGCTGACCGATAGGTATAAAAAAGGCCGACATTGAATGTCGGCCTCTCTAAATCTAACTTAAAGCTACAGCTAAGATTACTTAGACATTACTTTGTAGATTGGGTCTTCTGCAACGTTCGCTTCAACTAAGCTACCTGCTTTGTGCAGCATAGCAACACAGTCTTGGCTTAGGTGGCGAAGGTGAAGTGTTTTACCTAGCGCCGCGTAACGGTCAGCAATCGTGTCGATCGCTTCAATTGCAGAGTGGTCAGTCACGCGTGAGTTTGCGAAATCAACGATTACATCTTGTGGATCGTTGTATGCGTCAAACAACTCTAGGAAGTTAGCCGTTGAACCAAAGAAGATTGGGCCGTTAACTTTGTACTCTTTTGAGCCTTCAGCGTTTACTGATGTATCTGCGTAGATGTGTTTAGCATGTTGCCAAGCAAACATTAGCGCAGAAGCGACAACACCAACACCTACTGCCACAGCAAGATCAGTCAGTACTGTTACTACGGTAACAAGAACGATAACGAAGAAGTCTTGTTTAGGAACGCGACGCGCAAGCTTGAAGGTTGCCCATTCAAATGTGCCGATAACAACCATGAACATTACGCCCACAAGTGCTGCTAGAGGAATCATTTCAATCAGTGCAGAACCGAACAGGATGAACATCAGTAGTGCAACTGCGGCGACGATACCTGAAAGACGACCACGACCACCTGAGTTTACGTTGATCATCGATTGACCGATCATCGCACAACCACCCATCGCACCGAATACAGAACACGTTACGTTAGCCATACCTTGACCAACACATTCACGGTTAGATTGACCACGAGTGTTTGTCATTTCGTCTAGTACTGTCAGTGTCAGCAGAGATTCAATCAGGCCGATAGCCGCAAGGATAATTGCGTAAGGCAGGATGATCTGTAGTGTATCTAAAGAAAACGGAACAGCAGGAATTGAGAATGTTGGAAGAGAGCCCGCTAGCGTAGCAGCTTCGTCACCAGACATTGTACGTAGGAAGTCGACAACAGTGCGAGTTTCAAGGTCAAGACCCACAACCAAAGCCGTTACTGTAACAATAGCAACTAATGAAGATGGTACTGCTGTTGTTAGCTTAGGTAGGAAGTGGATGATAGCCATTGTAAGGGCTACTAGACCTAGCATTAGTGTCATTTGACCGCTTGGTAACCAAGTCAACGCACCTGTTACGTCTGGCGCTTTAAATTGACCAAGTTGAGCTAGGAAGATAACAATGGCCAAACCGTTCACGAAACCAATCATTACTGGGTGTGGAACGATACGGATAAATTTACCTAGTTTAAATACACCTGCTGCAATTTGCAGAAGGCCAGCCAGCATAACGGCTGCGAATAGGTATTGAACACCATGGGTTGCCACTAGGCTCACCATTACAACGGCCATTGCGCCGGTTGCGCCAGAAATCATACCTGGACGGCCGCCAAAGACAGAAGTGATTAAACCTACGATGAATGCTGCATAAAGACCAACCATTGGGTCAACGCCAGCAACAAAGGCGAATGCTACAGCTTCAGGTACCAGAGCCAGGGCTACTGTAAGACCTGAAAGCACGTCATTCTTTACAGAGTGCTTTGAAAATTGTGGGAATTCGAACATGTTTGCTCAGCTATGCTTAAGATGGATTTACCGACACGGGTGTATTGCGTAGCCAAACAGTGATGGAAAAGAGCGGCAATAGCGAAGTGTCGAAAAGATAAGTGCGCGAATGCTACCCAAAAATGTGATTAAGTTCAAGGTTGAACCTAACTTTGAGTAATATATCTGTTAATTTTTATTCGATTAGTAGATATGAAAAAGGCTGCTTTAATAAGCAGCCTTTGATTCTATTTACTCGCGATTACCTATCAGTAATCACTAGTAGTTTGGCTTAGTCATCGCCGCGCCAGCTTTGTTCGACGCTGCCTGACTGCCTGCACCTTTCGATACAAAACGTTCAGTGCGGAACGGAGCTGCAATCACTTCAATCTCTTTGATCTCTTGAGGACCAGGAGCTTTAGTCATTGGTGAACCGGCTTGCTTCTTAGCAACAGCTGCCTTTGGTGCCGCTTTAGGAGCTTCTGCTTTAACAACAGGTGCTTCTTCAACTTTTGCACTTTCAGCTTTAGGCGCTTCAGCTTCAACAACTGGTGTTGCTTCTGCTTGCACAGCTTCTGCTACAACAGGCGCTTCAACTTTCGTCGCTTCTGCAATCACTGGAGCTTCAACTTTCGCGGTTTCAACAACCACTGGTGCTTCTTCAACGACTGCAGGAGCTTCAACTGCAGCAGGAGTCTCAGCTACTTGAGCTTCAACAGCAGCATCTTCACGACGGATGATAACTTTACCCATTGCAAGCTCTGGACATGCGAAGCCGCCAGTCATTGCTACGTTGCTTTGTGGTGCCGTCTCTAGAGCAACATTCTGCTCTTGAACAGATGTTTGAGCTTCAGCTGCTACTTGAACTTCAGCCACTTCAGGCTTTGCCTGCTTGTGGTGAGGTTTTGGAATGAAGCGAGGCATCACTTTACCCATAGCCATCTCTGGAGAAGCTACACCACCTTTACGTAGGCGGAATGGGTTAGGGCGACGATCACGACCGCGACGACGACGTTGACCACTTGCACGTAGGTGACGTGGAGAACGACGGTTACGACGTTGTTTCGGCTCTTCCTGTTCAGTTTGCTCTGCATTCGCTTGAGTTGCTTCTATTTGTTCCGCAATTTTTTGCTCTTGAGCTACTGACTGTTCTTTTGAAACAGATAGTTCTTTAGCAGCAACCTGCTCTTTTGAAGCGTTATCTTTAGCTTGAGCTTGTTGGTCTTTAACACGAACTTGCTTGTTCAGTTTACGACGCTGACGACGCTCTTTAATCTTAGCTGCTTTCGCTTCAGGTTTAGCCTTAGGCGCTTCCGGTTTACCAGCTTGTGCTTCTGCTGCTAGCTGTAGACCTTCTTCTGCTAATTTAGATGGTGCTTGCTCTTCGCGTTGCTTCTGCTCATCACGTGGCTTGTTGCGACGGTCTTGCTTAGGCTTGCGAGGCTGACGAGTTTGCTGTGGAGCTGCTTCTTTTTGCTCTTCAGGCTTCTCATCACGAGCTGGCTTACGGCGGCGTTTGTTGTCACGGTTTTCGTTACGATTGTCACCACGTTCACCACGGTCGTTACGCTGTTCGCCACGCTCACCACGTTGGTTACGACGACGGTTATCGTTACGATCACGGCGTTGACGGTTGCCGTTGTTACGATTGTTTTTAGGTTTTTCTTCTTTCTTCTCTTCTTCTTTTTTCTCTTCTTGAGTTGAAGAGCCAAATAAGAAGCTACCGATAGCTTTGAAGAAACGACCAATTAGGCCTGGTTCTTGAGTCGCTGCTGGTTCAGCTTTCTTCTCTTCTACAGCTTTAGGTGCTGGAGCAGGAGTTGGTGCTGATTGAGCAGGAGCTGCGAAGCCTTTCAGAGCAGGTTCTTCGATCTTCTTAGGACGAATAGTCTGTTCAGCAGGCTCTTTGCTTTCCGCTTCTTTTAGAGCTTCTAGCTTGTTAGGTAGCAAGTAAGATAGTAGATCGAACTCTTCACCTTCACGAACACGGATAACCTCAAAATGCGGCGTTTCCATGTCTGAGTTAGGAACAACAGTGATCTTAACTTCTTGGTTCTTCTCGATGTGGTTTACTGAGCGACGTTTTTCGTTCAGAAGGTAAGAAGCGATTGGAACAGGCACAACAGCAAGTACTTGTGCTGTGTTGTCTTTTAGAGCTTCTTCTTCAATCAAACGTAGAACAGAAAGTGCTAGAGATTCGTTATCACGAACAACACCAGTACCTGTACAACGAGGACAAATGTGGTGGCTTGCTTCTGCTAGTGATGGGCTCAAACGTTGACGAGACATCTCTAGAAGACCAAAGCGAGAAATACGACCAATCTGAACACGTGCGCGATCTAAACGAACGGCATCACGTAGACGGCTTTCTACTTCGCGTTGGTGGCGAACCGGGGTCATATCGATAAAGTCGATTACAACAAGACCACCTAGGTCACGTAGACGTAATTGACGTGCAATTTCATCGGCAGCTTCTAGGTTAGTGTTAAGTGCTGTTTCTTCAATATCGCCGCCCTTTGTTGCACGAGCAGAGTTGATATCGATAGAAGTCAGTGCTTCTGTTGGGTCGATTACGATAGAACCACCAGATGGAAGACGAACTTCACGTTGGAAAGCAGATTCGATCTGGCTTTCAATCTGGTAATGGCTGAATAGTGGCACTTCACCATCGTATTTCTTAACGCGATTCATGAAATCTGGGCGTATTAATTGAATGTGCGCTTGTGCACGTTCAAAAATAGTATTGCTGTCGATTAGAATCTCGCCAATATCACGACGTAGATAGTCACGAATTGCGCGAACAATAACGTTACTCTCTTGGTGAATTAGGAAAGGAGCTGCATTTGAATCAGAAGCTTGCTTGATAGCGCCCCAATGGTTCAATAGAACATTCAGGTCCCACTCTAGCTCTTCTGCGCTTTTGCCAACACCCGCTGTACGCACGATTAAGCCCATACCTTGAGGAAGCTCAAGAGTGCTTAATGCTGCTTTCAGTTGAGTGCGTTCATCACCTTCGATACGACGAGAAATACCGCCAGCACGAGGGTTATTAGGCATAAGAACTAAGTAACTACCAGCCAAAGAGATGAAAGTTGTCAGTGCAGCACCTTTGCTACCACGTTCTTCTTTCTCTACTTGTACGATTACTTCTTGACCTTCTTTTAGCACTTCTTTAATGCTAGGACGGCCTTGGTATGTATAACCTTCAGGGAAGTATTCGCGGGCAATTTCTTTAAGAGGGAGGAAACCGTGACGTTCTGCGCCGTAATCAACGAATGCCGCTTCTAGGCTTGGTTCAATACGGGTAATACGTCCTTTGTAGATATTCGCTTTCTTTGACTCGTGACCTGGACTTTCGATATCTAGATCGAACAGTCGTTGGCCATCAACCAAAGCGACACGCAACTCTTCTTTTTGAGTTGCGTTAATTAACATTCTTTTCATTTAGAAATTCTCATTGTCTTTTCTTATTTTCATCATTGTTCTTATCGCTTTATTTCGTTTCTCATGGTGCCAGATCCCATGGCTTTATCGGTGCAGCCTCCCGGCTGGAGAGGGATGCTCTGGGGCACGTCAGTCATCATAGGGAGTTAGCCTATGATCCGCGATGTGGCGGTGAATACTCAACATGAGTGTACGTGAGTAGAGCAATAAGGAACTCAGTTGACCGTGTCTTACGCCGATTGCAGCACTGTCTAATCTGAGTTATCTACTCATTTACTTGCTTATGAATGGTTAGCTGTTTAAATAATAGTCAAACCACTGATAGCAGCTGTGAACTATAGCAGCGGTCGGTAAACACAGCAATCTGCTTTGTCGGAATGCTGTAAAAAAAACAGTTTTTGTTTGGGTTTTGATAGCTCTAACTCACTGTCTATAAATAATTTATCAATTGATATTTTAATTTGCAGGAATCTTGGTGCTTTTTTGTTCGAAGAATCAAAGAAATATAGAACTTCGGCGACCATTTTGGGATAGATCGGTAAGGATTAGGGATAAATAAGTTCGGAATAGGGCTAAGAAAATCTCAATTATCAAAAGTGACAGTGATACAATAGCGCAATGAGCGAAATTAGAACCCAAGTCCAATTTGTCGACATTGACGAAGATATGGCTGGTCAGCGTATTGATAACTTCTTACGCAACCAATTAAAAAACATCCCGAAAAGCATGATTTACCGAATCGTGCGTAAAGGCGAAGTCCGCGTAAATAAAAAACGCATTAAGGCTGAGTACAAACTAAAAGCTGGCGATTTAGTTCGTATCCCTCCGGTTACTATTGAAGAGAAAACAGAAGAGAACGTGCCGAGCACGAAACTCAACAAGGTTTCAGAATTAGAACAGTGCATCATTTATGAAGATGATCACATGCTAATTCTTAACAAACCGTCTGGCACTGCTGTTCATGGTGGTAGCGGATTAAAATTTGGCGCGATTGAAGCATTACGTGCTCTTCGCCCTGATGCTCGTTTTCTTGAATTAGTGCACCGTATCGATAGAGATACGTCTGGCATTTTGCTTGTTGCTAAGAAGCGCTCGGCGCTAAGACACCTTCAAGCACAGTTCCGTGAAAAAACGGTTCAAAAATACTACTTCGCTTTAGTTATGGGCGAATGGAAGAACAGCTGCAAAGTCGTCAACGCACCTTTGTTGAAAAATGAAGTGAACAGCATTGTTCGAGTTAACCCGAATGGTAAAGCTTCTGAAACCCGTTTTAAGGTTTTAGAAAAATTCCAAGAGGCGACGTTGATTCAAGCAAGCCCAATTACAGGCCGAACACACCAAATTCGTGTGCACGCTCAGTATACTGGTCACCCAATTGCTTGGGATGATCGCTACGGTGATCGTCGTTTTGACGCTTACACGGGTAAGGTTGGTCTTGATCGTCTGTTCCTACATGCAGCAAACATCAAGTTCACACACCCAGGTAGTGAAGAGAAGATGGATATCTCGGCGCCAATGGAAAGAAGGCTAGAGAAAGCCCTAACTGGTTTACGTAAGCTTTAAGAAGATACGAGATACGAAGGTATAGAGTGCCTCTAAATTTGTTCTTCAGTATCCATAAATGAGAAAGGTTGACGAATATCGTCAACTTTTTTTGTTTTCATCTGTTGTAGAAGATCCCCAAGTCGCTCGTTCCTCGCCCTTGAGGATGACGACTTTTTAAAATCACGCTCTATATCATTAGTTGGTTAGATAAAATTGCGTGTTCCGCCATTCCCTAGACTGACGAAGGAAGGAGTAGGGAATCTCTAACAAAGAGAGCGTATCCGTTATAGTACACCCATTCCTTGCGCTTCTAACATATCGACTAGATCGATCAGCGGTAAGCCGATCAAAGTATTTGGATCTTTACCTTCCATCTGTTTAAACAACGCGATGCCTAACCCTTCACACATAAAACTGCCCGCGCAGTAATAAGGTTGTTCTTTCTCGACATAACTCATGATCTGTTGCTTAGTTAAATCGCGGAAATGCACAACAAAGGTGTCGAGACGCGTGTCAGCTTCATTGGTCTCGTTGTTCCAAACCGAAAGCCCAGTATAAAAAGTAATGCTCTTGCCGCTTTGACGAGATAACTGCTCGATCGCTTTTTCTCGAGTGTGAGGCTTACCTATGATCTCTCCATCAATCACACAAACCTGATCAGAACCGATGACTAAGCTAGGTTGCTCCACAACACAAGACTTAGCTTTGGTCTCAGCAAGGCGCATCACCAACTGTTGTGGTGTCTCTTCTGGAAGCGGCGTTTCATCGCAGTCTGGCTTGGCTGTAATGAAGCTTAACTGTAGTTTTTTGAGGATCTCTTGCCTAAATGGTGATGTAGAGGCTAAAACTAGTTGGTAATTTCTCATTTTAATTTACAATTCAAGGAAGCATTTATCTCAGGATAACGTAACTTGTCCTGCTATTCATAATGCTCTGAATAGGAAAGGCAGGAAAGTACATTTTTTTTGCCATTTCCTTTGACTAAACACGATTTGGAAGATAAGATTCGCGCCCTATGCAAAAGGAAAAAATACCGCGTACAGTTGATCCGGCAAGAACGGCTCAAAAACGACTCGATATGGATGGTATCATTCAGGTCAGTCTTTTGAAGCGTTTAACTGAAGCAACTGAAGGCGTAAAACGTGACGCGCAAGTCTCAATGTCATTTGGGCTTGATGAACAACGATTAGTCGTTATCTCTGGTAAAGCTAACGTCGAAGTCGATTTAGAGTGTCAACGTTGTAATGAGGTTTTCGCACATGAGTGCGATGTCCAATTTACTTATACTCCTGTTTACAGTGAGAAAAGTGAAGAGGAAGCACCGGAAGAGTACGATTTGGTAGATCTGAACGAGTACGGTGAGTTAGACCTGATTCAATTAGTTGAAGACGAGTTCATCCTTGGATTGCCACAAATAGCAATGCACGACGATGCGAAATGTAGCGTTAACTCAAATAACTTGGTGTTTGGTGAACTTCCTGAAGAAATTGAGGAAGACAAAAAGCCGAATCCATTTGATGTTTTAAAAAGCTTAAAGAAGTAATTGCTTCTTTAAGAATTTACATAGGAGTAGGGTCAATGGCCGTACAAAAGAGCAAGAAATCACGTTCAATGCGTGGCATGCGTCGTTCACACGATGCGCTAACTACAGCTGCACTTTCTGTAGACGCAACTTCAGGTGAAACTCACCTACGTCACAACGTGACTGCCGAAGGTTTCTACCGCGGCAAAAAGGTTATCAACAAGTAAGGTTGACCTTTGCAAAATCTAACCGTTGCGCTTGATGCAATGGGCGGGGACTTCGGTCCTCGTGTAACAGTGCCTGCCGCCGTGCAGGCACTGTCGTATTTCCCAGAGCTAAAAGTCATTCTAATAGGTGATCGAAACGCGATCACATCTCAATTATCTTCATTAGGTCGAATGCCTGATTCTCGTTTGAGTATCCAGCATTGTGATCGAGTCATTTCCAATTCTGAAAAACCTTCACTAGCCTTACGTAATAGTCAGGGTAGCTCTATGCGTGCCGCTATCGATCTGGTTGCCGAATCACAGGCTGATGCTTGTGTGAGTGGTGGTAACACTGGCGCACTGATGGCTTTATCCCGTTTCAGACTCAAGCTTCTTCCTGGTATTGATAGGCCTGCATTGGTTTCAGCTTTGCCTACTGCATCCGGAAATCGCACATGGATGCTTGATTTAGGGGCGAACGTTTCTAGTGACGCAGATTCACTGTTTCAGTTTGCTGTCATGGGCAGTGCATTAGCAGAACAACATTTAGGTCGTGCACCACGTGTCGCTATCTTGAATATCGGTGCAGAAGAAATTAAAGGCAATGACCTTGTAAAACGATGCGCTGAAATGTTGTCTAATACTCAGTCTGTGAACTTCATAGGCTATATTGAAGGTAATCAATTACTTCAAGATGCTGCTGATGTCGTCGTATGTGATGGTTTTGTGGGCAATGTCTGCTTAAAAACGTGCGAAGGTACGGCTCAGCTCTTTATTGATAAGCTAAAAACGCGCATGATGGCTTCAACAATAAAGGGTTGGATAGCCAGAATGCTGTTTTCTGAGCTATTTACTGAATTAAAAACCTTGAACCCCGACCAGTATAACGGCGCAAGTTTGTTAGGATTGCGCGGCATTGTCATTAAAAGTCATGGAAGTGCTGATGTGTCTGCAGTCGTCAACGCGATTGGTGAAGCAGTACACGAGGTCAAACGACAAGTCCCCAGCCGCATTAGCGATCGTTTGGAAGCGGTTTTACTCGAGAGGCATTATTAGTCTTCATGTATAGCAAAATTTTAGGTACTGGCAGCTACTTGCCATCTCAGGTGCGTACTAACGCAGACTTAGAGAAAATGGTAGAGACTAGCGATGAGTGGATCGTTGCTAGAACGGGTATTAAAGAGCGTCGTATTTCAGCGGAAAACGAAACCGTTGCTGATATGGCGTTTTACGCTGCTGAAAATGCCATTGAAATGGCAGGTATCGACAAAGAAGAGATTGATTTAATCATCGTTGCGACAACCAGCAGTAGCCACACATTCCCGTCTTCGGCATGTCAGGTACAAGGCAAGCTTGGTATCAAAGGCTGCCCTGCGTTTGATTTGGCTGCAGCGTGTTCTGGTTTTGTCTACGCACTGTCTGTTGCTGATCAACACATCAAGACTGGCATGTGTAAGAACGTTTTGGTAATTGGTGCTGATGCACTGTCAAAAACCTGTGATCCGACTGACCGCTCTACTATCATCCTATTTGGTGATGCAGCAGGCGCGGTGGTTGTAGGCGCAAGCGAAGAGCCAGGTATTTTGTCTACTCATATTTACTCTGATGGTAAATACGGTGAGCTTCTAAGCCTAGAAGTACCAGAGCGCGGCGGTGATGCAGACAAATGGCTGCACATGGCGGGCAACGAAGTATTTAAAGTGGCGGTAACTCAGCTTTCTAAGCTAGTTAAAGACACCTTAGCGGCGAACAATATGGATAAGTCAGAGCTTGATTGGTTAGTTCCACACCAAGCGAACTACCGTATTATCTCGGCAACCGCTAAAAAGCTGACGATGTCGCTTGATCAAGTAGTGATTACTCTTGATAAGCACGGCAACACGTCAGCAGCTACCGTACCAACGGCCCTAGATGAGGCTGTTCGCGACGGGCGAATTAAACGTGGTCAAACGCTTCTACTTGAAGCATTTGGCGGCGGCTTCACTTGGGGTTCTGCGTTAGTTAAATTCTAACCCTAAGCGATAATCAACAAACAAGGCACATAACTTATGTGCCTTATTCAATTTTTTGCTTTGCTTAAAGGAAAATTACAATGAGCAAATTTGCTATCGTATTCCCAGGCCAAGGCTCTCAAGCTATCGGTATGCTTGCTGACCTAGGCGAACAGTATGATGTTGTTAAAAAGACATTTGCTGAAGCTTCAGAAGCACTTGGTTACGATCTATGGGCATTGGTTCAAGATGGTCCTGTAGAAAATCTAAATGAAACTTTTCGCACTCAACCGGCTCTATTAACAGCGTCTGTTGCAATTTGGCGTGTATGGCAAGAGCTTGGCCTAGAGCAACCTGTAAATCTAGCAGGTCACAGCCTAGGTGAATATTCTGCTCTTGTATGTGCCGGCGTTATCGACTTTAAAGAAGCGATCAAGCTGGTTGAACTACGTGGTCAACTGATGCAAGAAGCGGTTCCTGCAGGTGTTGGTGCAATGTACGCAATCATCGGTCTAGACGATGAAGCGATTGCTAAAGCGTGTGAAGAAGCTGCGCAAGACGAAGTTGTGTCTCCAGTTAACTTTAACTCTCCTGGCCAAGTTGTTATCGCGGGTAACAAAGCTGCAGTAGAGCGTGCTGGTGCACTTTGTAAAGAAGCGGGCGCTAAGCGTGCACTTCCGTTACCTGTTTCTGTGCCGTCTCACTGTGCACTGATGAAGCCAGCAGCAGATAAGCTAGCAGTGGCTCTAGAAGCTCTAGAGTTCAACACGCCAGCATTGCCTGTTATCAATAACGTTGATGTTATTGCTGAAACAGACCCTGCAAAAATTAAAGACGCACTTGTTCGTCAGCTATACAGCCCAGTTCGTTGGACTGAAGGTGTACAAGCGATGAATGAGCAAGGCGTTGAGAAGCTACTTGAATTAGGCCCTGGTAAAGTTCTTACTGGTCTAACAAAACGAATCGTAAAAACTATGACAGCTGCTGCAGTTAATGACACTGCATCACTAGAAGCTGCTAAGTAAATAACCACTTAATAGAGAAGTTATGATGAATTTAGAAGGCAAAGTTGCACTAGTTACAGGCGCAAGCCGTGGCATCGGTCGTGCAATCGCTGAACTTTTAGTTGAGCGTGGTGCTAAAGTTATCGGTACTGCGACATCTGAAGGCGGCGCAGCTGCAATCAGCGAGTACCTTGGTGAGAACGGTAAAGGTCTTGCTCTTAATGTAACGGATACTGACTCAATTGCTGCTACACTGAAAACCATCAACGATGAATTCGGTGCGATTGACATTCTAGTTAACAACGCAGGTATCACTCGTGATAACCTACTGATGCGTATGAAAGACGACGAATGGAATGACATCATCGATACTAACCTAACGCCTATCTTCCGCATGTCTAAAGCTGTATTGCGTGGCATGATGAAGAAACGTCAAGGCCGTATCGTAAACGTTGGTTCTGTAGTAGGTACTATGGGTAACGCTGGTCAAGCTAACTACGCAGCTGCAAAAGCAGGCGTAATTGGTTTTACTAAATCAATGGCTCGTGAAGTTGCGTCTCGTGGCGTTACAGTGAACACTGTAGCTCCTGGTTTCATCGAAACTGACATGACTAAAGCGCTAAATGATGACCAACGTGCAGCAACTTTGGCGAATGTACCAGCAGGTCGACTAGGTGACCCTCGCGAAATCGCTGAAGCTGTGGTATTTTTGGCGTCACCTGCGGCAGCTTATATCACAGGTGAAACACTTCACGTCAATGGCGGTATGTACATGGTGTAAATTATGTGCAACATTTGTGCATGATTTAAGTCAAGATCATACGTAATTTCGGTTAAAATCGTGAAAATTGTGGTTTGACCAGAAAAGTTGACCTTGCAACTTTCAATAGATTGAATAAACTACGGAAAACATCGCATAAAGCGAACTCTGTAAAGGAAAAGAAAAAATGAGCAACCTCGAAGAACGCGTAAAGAAAATCATTGTTGAACAGCTAGGTGTAGACGAAGCTGAAGTTAAAAACGAAGCTTCTTTCGTTGATGACCTAGGTGCAGATTCTCTAGACACAGTAGAGCTAGTAATGGCTCTAGAAGAAGAATTTGACACTGAAATCCCAGATGAAGAAGCTGAGAAAATTACTACTGTTCAAGCAGCTATCGATTACGTAACTAGCGCTCAGTAATAATCTCTCCCAGGCGGTCACCTCGACCGCCTGTGTTTTATCTAACTCATCTATCCTCATCTTAAATCACCTCAATCCCCGGAGTGTAAAATCGTGTCCAAGCGTCGTGTAGTTGTCACTGGCATGGGTATGTTGTCACCGGTAGGCAACACTGTAGAATCTTCTTGGAAAGCCCTGCTAGCTGGTCAAAGTGGTATCGTTAATATCGATCATTTTGATGCAACCAATTTCTCAACTCGTTTTGCAGGTCTAGTTAAAGACTTTAACTGCGAAGAGTATATGACTAAAAAAGATGCTCGTAAGATGGACTTGTTCATCCAGTACGGCGTCGCAGCAGGTATTCAAGCTTTAGATGATTCAGCCCTAACTATTACTGAAGAAAACGCTCCACGTGTGGGTGTTGCTATCGGTTCTGGTATTGGTGGTCTTGGTTTGATCGAAGCCGGTCACCAAGCTCTAACTGAAAAAGGCCCTCGTAAGATCAGCCCGTTCTTCGTACCGTCGACGATCGTGAATATGATTGCTGGTCACATGTCTATCATGCGTGGCCTACGCGGTCCAAACATCGCGATTTCTACTGCATGTACGACTGGCCTACATAACATTGGTCACGCGGCTCGTATGATTGCATACGGCGATGCAGACGCAATGCTAGCGGGTGGTGCTGAAAAAGCATCAACTCCACTAGGTATGGGCGGTTTTGGTGCGGCTAAAGCACTTTCTACTCGTAACGATGAGCCTCAAAAAGCTTCTCGTCCATGGGACAAAGGCCGTGATGGCTTCGTTCTTGGCGACGGTGCAGGCATGATGGTTCTTGAAGAGTACGAACATGCGAAAGCTCGTGGCGCTAAGATTTACTGTGAGCTAGTTGGCTTCGGTATGTCGGGTGACGCTTACCACATGACATCTCCAAGTGAAGATGGCTCAGGTGGCGCACTAGCAATGGAAGCGGCTATGCGTGATGCTGGCATTACTGGTGAACAAATCGGTTATGTAAACGCACACGGTACTTCGACTCCTGCAGGTGACGTAGCGGAAGTTAAGGGCATCAAGCGTGCTCTTGGCGAAGCAGGCAGCAAGCAAGTATTGGTTTCTTCTACGAAATCAATGACAGGCCACCTTCTAGGTGCTGCTGGTTCTGCTGAAGCTATCATCACGGCTATGTCTCTGGTTGACCAAATTGTTCCACCAACAATCAACCTAGATGATCCTGAAGAAGGCTTAGATATTGACTTAGTACCTCACACTGCGCGTGAAGTTAGCAACATGGAATATGCTGCATGTAACTCATTCGGTTTCGGTGGTACAAACGGCTGTTTGATCTTCAAAAAGATTTAATCATCTTATTAAAGACGTAAACACTCGTAGATAGTCACAATTAGACTTGTTTTTAAACGGCTTGATGCTTTAGCATTGAGCCGTTTCTTTTTATGGGGAAAAACATGTTTTGGGTTGATGGAGAAAGCCAGCAAACTATCGATATTTTGGATCGCTCGTTTCAGTACGGAGACGGCTGTTTTACGACAATGCTCGTGAGTGATGGTGAGATACAACATCTTCACGATCATCAGCACCGTGTCGACGAGTGCCTTAAAGCACTACGCATTTCTGCTCTTGATTGGGATGTTGTTAGTCTTTGGCTCGATACTGCGCTTCAACACATCCAACATAACGCTCTTCATGGCACAAAGAGCCTTGATGGTTCAAAGAAGCTCCATAACGCCAACAAGCCTCATAATCAAAAAGCAGGGATCAAGCTGCACGTTAGTCGTGGAGCGGGTGGGCGTGGCTACAGTACCAAGAATATCGCCAAGCCGACAATCACCATCAGTACCTTTGATTACCCAAGCCATTATTCAGCGTGGCAAGACTCCGGTGTTGAACTCGGTATCTGCCATCAAGCGCTAGGTTTGAGCCCACTACTGGCTGGCCATAAGCACAATAATCGCCTTGAGCAGATTTTGATGAAAGATGAAATGGATCAAGCTAATGAAGTGGATGGTGTGGTTCTTGATATATCGGGCAATGTGATTGAAACCACCATGGCCAATCTGTTCTGGCGCAAAGGTCAGTCGATATACACACCTCAACTCACTCAAAGTGGTGTCGCGGGGGTTATGCGTAAGCAAGTGTTAACCGCGCTGAATCAGGCTGAACTTTCCGTTACAATTAGTGACTACTGCTTATCTCAACTCATGCAAGCTGATGAGGTTTTCATGACAAACTCCATTTTAGGGGTTGCCCCAGTTACCCGTATTAGTGATACCCAATTTAACATTGGAACCGTTACTCGTAGCCTTCAAGGACAACTAAACTCGTGATCAAAAAGTTATTTATTTTTATTATCTTGTGCTTAATTGCAGCCGGTGCTGCTGGTTTTTATGTTTACAACCAAGCGCAAGATAACCTGAAACAAGTTATTCAATTAGAAAAACCACAAGTCGTGACTGTTGCTTCAGGTAGCAGCTTTAACCGCGTTCTAGCCCAGTTGATTAACGAGGGGCTGTTTGAGGCTTCTCCTTACGAGAAATTAATCCGTAAGTTACATCCTGAGCTTGTAGACGTAAAAGCGGGTACTTTCCTGCTTGAACCGGGTTTAACCTTAGAGCAAGCGCTACAGGTGCTTGTAGAAGGGAAAGAACACCAGTTTACTATTACCTTTGTTGAAGGCAGTCGTTTTGACGAATGGCTTGTTCAGCTAAAAGACAACGAATTCATTCAACAGACATTGGATGGCGTTTCTGAAAAAGAGATCGCTGAAAAGTTGGGTATTGAAAACGAAAAGCTAGAAGGTCTCTTCTTAGCAGAAACGTATCACTACACCTACGGCACCACTGATTTAGATTTGTTGAAGCGCGCGCATCGAGACCTAATGAGCGTGGTGAATGAAGAGTGGGAAAATCGAGCGGATAAGCTGCCTCTTAAATCGCCATACGAAGCGTTAATTCTTGCATCTATCATTGAGAAAGAGACCGCTGTTGCGTCAGAACGTGAGCGTGTTTCTTCTGTGTTTGTTAACCGTCTAAACAAGCGTATGCGTTTGCAAACTGACCCAACGGTTATCTATGGCATGGGTGACAGCTACGATGGCAACATCCGTAAGAAAGACTTACGCACGCCAACGCCTTACAACACCTATACAATGAGTGGCTTGCCACCGACACCTATCGCTATGGCAGGCAAAGCGTCTATCAACGCGGCGTTGAATCCAGAGAAGAGCAACTACTTGTATTTCGTTGCGAGTGGAACAGGTGGTCACGTATTTTCAAAGAGTTTGACTGAGCATAACCGTGCAGTGCGAGCTTACTTAAAGCAATTAAGAAAAAACAGATAAAGAAATAATTATGAATCAGTCGAAATTTATCGTGGTTGAAGGCCTTGAAGGCGCAGGCAAAAGCACAGCAATCAATGCCATCGTTGAGACATTAAAAGCATCGGGTGTTGAAGATATTGTTAATACTCGTGAGCCGGGTGGTACTGTCTTAGCTGAAAAGATGCGTTCATTGGTTAAAGAAGAGCACGAAGGCGAGAAGCTTCAAGACATGACTGAATTGCTGTTGATGTATGCAGCACGTGTTCAATTAGTCGAGAACGTCATCAAGCCGGCACTCGCCAATGGTCAATGGGTATTGGGTGATCGTCATGATATGTCTTCACAGGCATACCAAGGTGGTGGTCGCCAGATCGCGCGCACGACTATGGAATCACTGAAAGCAACCACGCTAGGCGGCTTTAAACCCGATCTAACGCTATATTTGGACCTAGACCCTAGAGTAGGGCTAGAGCGTGCTAGAGGCCGTGGTGAGCTTGATAGAATTGAAAAGATGGACATCTCATTTTTCGACCGCACGCGTGAGCGCTATCTAGAAATTGCAGAACAAGATGATTCTGTACTTGTGATTAACGCGCAGCAAGAAATTGAGCAAGTAGCCGCTGATATTAAAGTCGCGCTAACTGCTTGGCTCGACAAACAGTAGGTAGTCATGGCTGAAGTGTATTCTTGGCTCACACCGGTATGGAGTGAGTGGAAAAAAAGTCTCGATGCGGAGCGTTTTCCTAACTCTGTGATTGTTAATGCACCGGAAGGGATCGGCGTTGATGCTTTGATTAGCCAACTTACCGACGCATTGATGTGCACGAACTATGAAAGCGAGTCGTGCGGGTTTTGCCACAGCTGTGAGTTAATGAAGTCGGGCAGTCATCCTGATTTTCATGTGATTTCACCAGAGAAAGAAGGTAAGTCGATCACGGTTGATCAAGTGCGTGCCAGTAACCGCTGGGCTCAAGAGTCTTCTCAGTTAGGTGGTTTGCGCGTTATTTTGCTTAACCCTGCTGAAGCAATGAACGAATCGGCTTCCAACGCACTATTGAAAACTCTGGAAGAGCCATCAAGCAAGTGCATCTTCATTCTGTCTACTCGCAACAGCAATCGCTTAATGCCAACGATCATTAGCCGTTGTCAGCAATTCAATGTGGTTAGCCCACAGTTGGAGACAGCGTCGGCGTGGTTAGATAGTGAAGTGGGCAAAGCAGTACCGCAGTACATTTTAGCACTCAATGACAACGCGCCTTTAAAAGCAAAAGCTATGTTTGAGCAAGGTGGCGTTGAAGCTTCAACAAAAGCGCTCGATGGCTTTGTGAATGTGATAAAAGGCACTCAACCTGACATGCTAAAGTTCTCTACAGAGCTTAGCAAAGACCCTTTGATTCAACTTGGCTGGCTTTGGCATCTATTGTCAGATGTACAGAAGCTGCATTTTGGTTTGGCGAATCAGGCTTTCACTCCGAGTGCGAAAGCACTGTGTGAGGCGATGTCTTATCAAAGTGCTTATGCAGCATCGAATAAACTGCTGACATTGATTGAGCAGTTAAAGCAACACCCTGGGCTCAATACGGAGCTACTCATAATGAATTGGCTGATAGCCACTTGCGAGGAAACATGTTCGTAGATTCCCACTGTCATTTAGACAAACTGGATTACCAAGATTTACACACCAGCGTAGAAGATGTGGTTAACAAGGCGAAGGCTGCTAATGTAGACCAATTGCTTTCTGTCGGTGTGACACTCGATTCGTTTGAAAATATGCTCGAGATGATCTCGCCGTTTGATAACGTTAAAGCCTCTTGTGGCGTTCACCCTCTCGATGTTGAAAGTGATTTCAGCCTAGAGACAATGCGTGAATACGCGAGCAACCCTAAGGTTGTGGCGATTGGAGAGACAGGTTTAGATTATCACTACCAACCAGAGACGGCGGAGCTGCAACAGCTACGATTTAAGCAGCATGTTGAGTTAGCCGTTGAGCTGAATAAACCTTTGATCATTCACACTCGTAACGCACGTGAAGACACATTAGCTATTTTACGTGATGGCGGAGCTGAGAAGTGTGGCGGTGTGATTCACTGCTTTACCGAAGATCAAGCATTCGCAGAAGCAGCAATGGAACTAGGTTTCTATATCTCAATTTCAGGCATTGTGACCTTTAAGCAGGCTACAGAACTTAAAGAAGTTGTTAAAAACCTACCGCTAAACAGGTTGCTGATCGAGACGGATTCTCCATACTTGGCGCCCATTCCATATCGTGGAAAGCAGAATCAGCCTGCATATGTCGTCGAAGTGGCGGCCTACATTGCGCAATTAAAAGGTGTGTCGATGAAAGAGGTTGCCGAACAAACGACCAAAAATTACCAAAAACTTTTTTTGCGATAAAAATCTAAGTAAACAAATAAAAGGGAGCAAAAGCTCCCTTTTTGTGTTTTTGATCACCAAAAATACGTTTTTTTTTAATGTTTACGAATTATGTTGAACTTGAGAGCGCTAATTATAACATTTGTAATTTTGTTACTAAAAATAACATTCGCTCCTATTTTATTTACCCAGTAAAATAATAGGGCTCTTGAAAAATACTTATATATTTCAATGCATTAAATACTTGTAAAGCATTGCATTTCTAGATTTGACATGTGATCCAAGACGTGTTTTGAAACTAAATTTCGTAAGTGACTAGAAAGTTAGTTCCCCATCAATATATATTTAGCGGCAGAAAATATAATGCAATACATGGTTACATTTTCGCAGGGTGCTAACATATAGGCTACGGGGGTGTGCCGTTAGAACCCAATATAATTATTTTATCTTTATCAGGAGCATAAACATGTTTAAGAACCTTTTTGCTAGCCTGCAGAAAGTTGGTAAGTCTCTGATGCTTCCAGTATCAGTTTTACCAGTTGCGGGTATTTTGCTAGGTGTCGGTGCAGCAGATCTTCCTTTCATTCCAGAAATCGTTTCAAACTTAATGGAACAAGCTGGTGGTTCAGTATTCGGTCAAATGGCACTACTGTTCGCAGTAGGTGTTGCACTTGGCTTTACTAACAACGATGGTGTAGCGGGTCTAGCTGCTATCGTTGGTTATGGCATCATGACTGCTACACTTGGCGTAATGGCTGGTGTAATGGGCGTTGATAAAATCGATACTGGTGTACTAGGTGGTATCCTAGTCGGTGGTGTTGCTGCTTGGGCATTCAACCGTTTCTTCCGTATTCAACTACCAGAGTACCTTGGCTTCTTCGCTGGTAAGCGTGCTGTGCCAATCATCACAGGTTTCTCTGCGATTGGTCTAGCAATCCTACTATCTGTAGTATGGCCACCAGTTGGCGGCGCTATCTCTGCGTTCTCTGATTGGGCTGCTCACCAAAACCCACAAGTGGCGTTTGGTATCTACGGTATCGTTGAGCGTTCTCTAATTCCATTTGGTCTTCACCACGTTTGGAACGTACCTTTCTTCTTTGAAGCTGGTACTTGTGTAAACGCTGCTGGCGAAACTCAAAACGGTGTTCTTACTTGTTACCTAGTTGCTGATGACGCATCTCGTGCAGCGGGCAATGGCTTCGGTCAGCTAGCTGGTGGTTACATGTTCAAGATGTTCGGTCTACCTGCTGCTGCAATCGCGATTGCACACTCAGCTAAGCCTGAAAACCGCGCTAAAGTAATGGGCATCATGGCTTCTGCTGCGTTGACTTCATTCCTAACGGGTATCACTGAACCAATCGAATTCTCTTTCCTATTCGTTGCTCCAGTACTGTACGCAATCCACGCTCTACTAGCTGGTTCTGCATACGTTCTTGCGAACACTCTAGGTTTTGTACACGGTACATCTTTCTCACACGGTCTAATCGACTTCCTAGTTCTATCTGGCAACGCGTCTAAGATGGGCCTAATGGTTGTATGTGGTATTGCTTACGCTGCAATTTACTACATCGTATTCCGCACTGTGATTAAAGCTCTAGACCTTAAAACTCCAGGCCGTGAAGACGAGACTGAAGAAGAGTCAGTTGCGACTGGTTCTGAACTTGCTGGTGAGCTAGTTGCTGCATTCGGTGGCAAAGCGAACATCACTGGTCTTGACGCTTGTATTACTCGTCTACGTGTTGCAGTAGCTGATACAGCTCTTGTTGACCAAGACAAGCTGAAGAAACTAGGCGCTGCAGGTGTTGTAGTAGTAGCGGGTGGCGTACAAGCTATCTTCGGTACTAAGTCTGACAACCTTAAGACAGACATGGATGAGTGGATCCGTAACAACGGTTAATTCTCTGATTCAATAAATTGAAAGGAGGCCGAAAGGCCTCCTTTTTTGTTTTCTGCTCTATGAAAGATCTATTGTGCTTAATCTCCATTAACTCAGATACTTATCATTCAACTCGATCAGTTGATGGTTGCTCTTAAATTTTTCGTGTCTTTTATCTTTTACCTAGCGATGACACCTTTCGTTATTATTCCAGTAAACTACCGCTTTTAAACACAGTCTGAGAATATTATGAAACATCGTTACTTGATCGGCCTTATGTGCTGCAGCGGAGCCTCGTTTGCTCAAGCTTCTGAAGCTCCAGCTTTGGAAGTTGGACTCGCCATTGACCAAGACCTGAGTGTCGTTGTGGAATTTGATCAGAAATACCGTGCTACGATTGGCAATGACGGCGCTGCCTTTGATTACATTTTGAAGCGTGGTCAGTTCGAGACTGAAGCTCCGTTGAGCTGGTACGTCGGTGCTGGTGCTTGGGCTGAATGGAATGACGACTTTGGCTTACGCTTGCCGTTAGGCGTGAAAGTGAATTTCTACGAAGGTTGGAATGCTTACGCTCAAGTTCACCCTGAACTCGATATGTATAAAGGTGTTGAGTTGCAAGTGGGCGGCGCTTTAGGTGTTACCTATAAGTTCTAACCTGAACTAAAACCGTTTTAATAATGAAAAAACCAGCATTTAGCTGGTTTTTTAGTTTGGGCCGATCTTATATTTTTGCTTCATTGAGCCGCTTAGAAAGTAAAACTCAGTCCGACATTGGCTTGGAATTGGTTCATCCAGTCGGTATCAAAGCGAATGATGCACTCTTGCCCGTTATTTGGGATATTACAAACACCGGAGGTATCGTTGTCGACAACCGTGCCTAACCAACGTACTTGTGTGTTCAACGCTAGTCGGTCACTAAATTTGTACTCTAAGCCACCAAAGATAGAAGTTGAGAATCCATACTTATCTTTTGCCCAGTCTACATCGACGTAAGAAGCACCCAGGCCTAGCCCTAGATAACCCGACAACACAGGCGAAGCAGGGTAGTAGATGCTGCTTTGAAGGTGCAGGTATTGGATGGAGGAGCTTAGGTTAAGCGTTTCTAATTCCGAGCTCTGATTGGAGTAGAAGAAGCCGATGCGTCCTTTTTCAAGTGGCGTTTCAATGGCAAAGGTGTAATTTTCAGAGCCTTTCATGTCATAGGTTTTACCGTCCTGGTCTTCGACACTGCCACCGCCGGTATAACCTACCATAGGTGTAATGATGATCTCCGGCGAAGCATACGCGCTTGAAACGGAGAGAAGCGTAATCAGTGCCATCATATTTGCTTTGTTATTCATGAGTATATCCTTATCCATACACTTACTAATTGTGATGGTTACATCAATATTGTGCGACTAATTTCGACGATTCTTGAAGATACTTCACACACCTGATAGTACTTAAATAGAGACTCGACAAATTAATAATAAGCCAGAGGTGTCTATGGACCATAATCTGAAAAATGCCCTACAAATTACCGTGTTTATCTACATGATCATTCTTTCATTTGGCTTTATTGCGATTGGTAGTTAATACCATCTATTGCGAGGCTGAGTTTTAATACTCAGGGAATAATGAATAGTGGGATTATAACCAATATTGATACAGCAATAGACTTGGATTATTACGCTAAGTTTATTGCTGGAAAAACAGCACTGGTCGCTCAAGGTGGCGGACAGAGAAGTATTTTTACTTCTGGAGTGCTGGATGCCTTTCTTCTCTCAAATTTTGACCCCTTCGACGAATTTTTTGGTACCTCAGCAGGTGCTCTCAACTTATGTGCTTATCTGTGCCGTGATAAAGGCCTTGGACGTTCTTTTGTTCTCGACCTCACAACCTCACCAGAGTTCTTCAATCTCTTTTCCTATATACGACACAGAAAGAACCTAGGATTAGAATGGGCGCTAGAACAAATCATGGCTTACCCATATAAGCTCGATCTGGATTTAGGGCGACAAACGCTAGGCGATCGCCACTTCTATGCGGCTGTAACGGATTCCAAAGACTTACGAGACCACTACTTCCCATTATTGGGCGAAGATTGGTACAAGGTGATGATTGCGACCTGTGCTATTCCTCGCTTGTACAATGACGAAGTCTTTATTGGTGACAGTGCTTATGTGGACGGTGGTGTATCGGCGTGTATCCCAGTTCAGGAAGCGTGGCGAAGACAAGCTCGTTCTATTGTGGTGATTCGTACTGAGCCAGTGGTGGAGGAAGGTAATACCCATTTGGTTGAAGCACCAGTTAAGGGATCTTCAGTCAAAGCGCCTAAACCTATATCTGCAGAAGAACTGGAGTGGTTCCGCGAATCTTTCGACAGTGTTCAAGGCCATTGGCAACAGAAAGTGGAACAGTGGAAAACCGACTGGACCTCTTTCTTCCAACAACAAATTATGCGCTCAAAAGAGCAGAAGCGTGACCGTGGGCATTTAGACCTGCTGAACGGTGGTCGCTGGCTATTTGGTGCAGATGATATTTATCGCTTAAGTCATTTAATCGGAGATAAGTTTGATTCAGGGTTGGCTGACATGCTGATGGTGCATTATCAGACCTACTCATTGACTCAGGATTTTTTGAATTCGCCACCAGACGACGCGTTTGTGGTTCAGATAGCGCCAAGTCAGCCGCTAAAATCGAGCTCATTAATGAGTCATAAAGATGATTTACTGCATGATTACGAATTGGGTTTAGAAGCCGGTTACCGATTTGTGGAGACCTATACCTCAACGGAAAACGCTCGCAACTCGCATATGCCACAGTTAGCCACCATTGCTGCGGGTAACTAATTCCCGAAGTTGATGAGCTAGCATGCTGTGAGCTCGTTATGCTGTTTAAGCAGATTTTAGTGAGTCGTGTTCTGAAATGAAAAAGGGTTATTGAACTTGGTTCGATAACCCTTTTAAGTTTTTGAGATTAGGCGAATCGTTTCGCCTTAAGGTCAAATATTAGGTGACAGGCAAGATTCTCATACAGTTGGTTGACCCTGCTACATCCATAATGTCGCCTTGAGTGACGATCACTAGGTCACCAAACTTAAGGTGTCCTTTCTCTTTCAAGCAAGTGAGTGTAGATAGTGCAATGTCAAAGCTGTCTTCGGCTTCTGTCTCGAAGTAGATTGGTGTCACACCTCGGTATAAGGTACAGCGATTAAGCGTTCCTTCGTTACGAGACAGCGCGTAGATCGGCATGTCGGCACTCAGGCGAGACATCATCAGTGCGGTGCGGCCTGACTCGGTGAGAGTGACAACGCCTTTAATGCCTTCCATATGGTTTGCAGAGTAGATGGTCGCCATCGAAACGGTTTCTTCGGCAGTAACAAAGGTGCGGTCAATACGGTAATTGGATTGGTTATTAATGCCTGCCATTTTTTCCGCACCAATACAGACTTCAGCCATCGATTTTACGGTCTCGACTGGGTAGTCACCAGCTGCAGTTTCACCAGACAGCATCACAGCATCGGTGCCATCGAGTACGGCGTTGGCAACATCCATAACTTCGGCACGGGTTGGCATTGGCGCAGAAATCATTGATTCCATCATCTGAGTTGCGGTGATGACAGTTCGGTTAAGCGCTCTGGCACGGCGTATAAGCTGTTTTTGTACTCCGACTAACTCAGGGTCGCCAATTTCCACTCCGAGGTCACCACGAGCCACCATGACCACATCTGAGGCCATTATGATGTCATCCATGTTCTCAACTGTAGCTACTGTCTCTGCTCGCTCCACTTTTGCGACGAGGTGAGCTTCTAAGCCGGCTTCTCGTGCAAGCTGACGAGCATAGTGCATGTCTTCACCATTACGAGGGAAAGACACCGCTAGGTAATCCACTTTGATTTGTGCGGCGGTGACGATGTCGCGCTTGTCTTTTTCTGTTAGCGCTTCTGCGGAAAGGCCACCCCCTTTTTTGTTGATGCCTTTGTTATTTGAGAGTGGGCCGCCAATGATGACTTCGGTATGAACGCGACAGCCTTCCACTTTGGTTACTTTGAGTTGAACACGACCATCGTCAAGCAACAGTATATCGCCGGCGGATACGTCGTTAGGCAGTTCTTTGTAATCAAGGCCAACGGCTTCTTGATTGCCTTCACCTAAACCTAGGCTGCTATCGAGAGTGAACAGGTCGCCTACGGCAAGTTGGATTTTGCCATCTTTGAATGTCGACACACGAATCTTGGGACCTTGTAAGTCTCCGAGAATGGCGATTTGAGTACCGTGTCTTTTTGCTATTGCTCTGACTTTTTCTGCGCGTTGTATATGGTCGTCGCTGGTGCCGTGAGAGAAGTTCATACGAACAATATTGGCACCGGCTTTGATGATCTCTTCAAGCACGTTACCTTTATCAGTAGAAGGGCCTAGCGTTGTGACGATTTTCGTTTTTCTTAATTCGGCTGTCATGAATACTCCTAGAGTGAGGCCAAGTAATCTTTTAAAAGACTGAATTAAGTATATGCATTAATTGATAATTTATTGGGAGCTAGGAGGATATTTCTTGATTTGCCTTTAATTATTGAATTCAGGGCTCAAATGCGATGTTTTATTCTGAAAATTAAGTCGCAAATTATCGATGTGGGTGTTAATTTTCCTCGAACTATTTGACTCGATACACAAAGATTCATGTATATACGTGATACTGGTCACGGCGATATACCAAGTGACTTCACAATTACTTCGCAAAGTAAAAAAATTACCTCGTTGATGATTTCTGGAGCGTAAAATGTACATGGCTCAACCGGGCCATATTGATCATATCAAACAGGTCAATGCTGGTCGTGTATATAAACTAATTGACCTTAAAGGTCCTATTTCTCGTATCGATCTGTCCAAGCAAAGTGAGTTGGCTCCGGCGAGTATTACTAAAATTACCCGTGAACTCATTGAAGCTCACCTTATTCACGAAACGACGGTTCAAGAAGCCACGACTCGTGGCCGTCCTGCTGTCGGTCTGCAAACCAATAACGAAGGTTGGCAATTTTTGTCGATGCGTCTTGGTCGCGGATACTTGACGATCGCGCTCCATGAATTGGGCGGCGACGTGCTTATCGATACCAAGATTGATATCCATGAACGTGATCAAGACGATGTGCTTGCGCGTCTTCTCCATGAAATCGATGAGTTCTTCCAAACCTATGCCGAGCAACTCGACAGGGTGACGAGTATCGCTATCACACTGCCAGGTCTGGTGAATTCAGAGCAAGGTATTGTGTTGCAGATGCCGCACTATAACGTTGAAAACTTAGCGTTGGGGCCGGAGATCTACAAAGAAACCGGTTTGCCAGTTTTTATTGCCAATGATACCCGAGCGTGGGCATTAGCAGAAAAGCTGTTTGGTAACTCACAAGACAACGACAACTCTGTTCTTATCTCGATTCACCACGGTTTAGGTGCCGGGATCATTCTTGATGGTCGCGTTCTGCAAGGACGTCACGGTAACATCGGTGAGTTGGGGCATATCCAGATCGACAAGGAAGGCAAGCTTTGCCACTGTGGTAATCGAGGCTGTTTAGAAACGGTGGCGAGTTCTCAGGCAATCCGTGAGCAAGTCAAAGAGCGATTGGTAAATGGTGAAGAATCAACGCTAACGGTGTTTGAAGACGTCACTATTGAACAGATCTGTGCTGCCGCTGCTAATGGGGATCCGCTGGCTGTCGAAGTGATTGAACAGTTAGGCCGTTATCTAGGTTCTGCGATTGCGATTGTGATTAACCTGTTCAACCCAGAGAAAATCTTGGTGGGTGGTGTTATCAATCAGGCGAAGAGCGTGTTATACCCGGCGATTCAAAAGTGTATCGAAGAGCAGAGTCTATCGGTTTACCATAAAGACTTAGAGCTGGTGGAATCTCGTTTTTATAAGCAGGCAACCATGCCAGGTGCTGCGCTCATCAAGCAGGCCTTATACGATGGCCAACTGTTAATGAAAGTTATTGAAGGTTAACCCCTTTTTCTCGTCTTGTAGCCTTACCTTGAACCTTTCCATGTACTTAAGCTTTGTATAACATCATTTGTTGTACTTAGTTTAAGCATTCTGTGCATTGGCGCTTTGCTTTAACCTATTGAAGTAGGCTATTGTAGCCACAGTTATTATTTGTCACTAAGGTGTTGTATGTCTGGCGTTTTAAATTCGGTTGATCAGAGAACCAAACTGGTCGGTGAAAACCGTCTGGAACTCTTGTTATTCAGCTTAAATAGTCGTCAACTATTTGCGATTAACGTATTTAAAGTGAAAGAAGTCCTCAAAGTGCCAGTACTCACTCGCTTACCGGGCTCTCATCATCATATTACGGGTGTTGCGTCTTTACGTGGTGAATCGGTGCCTGTTATCGATTTACGCAGTGCCATTGGCTTTCCGCCATCTCGTGCGGAGTCTCAAGAGAGCAACCTGATTATTACGGAATACAACCGAACCGTACAAGGTTTCTTGGTTGGGCAAGTTCGTAATATCGTGAACACGACATGGACAGAAATCCAGCCGCCGCCAAAGACAACAGGCCGTGCAAACTACCTAACCGCTATTACGCATATTCAAGAAGAAGAGCAGCACAAGATCGTCGAGATCATCGATGTTGAGAAAGTGTTGGCTGAGATCATTGATTACGATGTCTCGATCTCTGAAGGCGTTTTAGACGAACAATTAGCTCAGGAGATGATAGGACGTAATGTGCTTATCGTTGATGACTCTTCAACAGCGCGTAACCAGATCAAAGGCACCTTGTCGCAGTTGGGTTTGAACATTATTGAGTGTTGTGATGGCTTAGAAGCACTGACCTTACTTAAGGGCTGGTGTGATGAAGGCAAAGACATCAATCAAGAAATATTGTTGATGATCACCGATGCTGAAATGCCTGAAATGGACGGCTACAAGCTGACACACGAAGTACGTACTGACCCAAGAATGCATGACCTATTCATCACGCTAAATACTTCATTAAGTGGAAGTTTTAATGAAGCTATGGTTGAGAAAGTAGGGTGTAACCGCTTTATTTCTAAGTTCCAGCCAGACCTCTTGGTTGAAGTGACTCAAGAGCGAATGCGTCAGATTTTATAATTAATGCTGCTGTACGGTTTGTTTTGAGTGACCTTATAGAAAGCGCTTGCTAATATTCACGTAGCATATTTTTCTTAACGAAATATGCTCAACTACTAGCGTAATTTTTCACACGCAATCTAAGGTAGTTCCTCTTAATGATATGGTTAACGTCTAAAGTCGTCATGACTTTGAGCTTATTACTGTATAGGGAATTTAAGAAAAGACGTACGGAAGCTGAAGTTGAGTCATAACTCAACAACTGGAATTGAAGGGAAGCGGATGCTTCCCTTTTTCGTTTTTCTTTCTCTCTTTTCTTTAGCCAATGATCGATTGAGAACAGTTGGTACTTCGCTAATGAAAATCCCGAGATTTGGTTTTCAAGCCAACAATTTCATCGGTAATATCGATAAGTTTTCCCGCGATAACATGCACGACTTCACCTTCTTTTTCTAATATCCCTTGTACTTTTAACGCCTTGGCTGTGAGATAAGCTTGCTGTTGAGCGCGTGCGGTTGCTCCCCATACCACGACATTAATATTGCCAGTGCTATCTTCCAGCGTAACAAAGGTGACACCTGCCGCGGTGCCGGGAGATTGTTTACCTGTGACTAATCCGACAACGGTGACCATAGATTTGTGTCTTTGCTGTATTAAATCTTTCATGTGTGTGAATCGACCTAATCGATTCGCTTCTTCTAGCAAAGTTATAGGGTGCTTGTTCAATGAAATTCCGACACTGGTGAAGTCTTCGAGTAGATCTTGCATCTCATTGGGCTTGTGCAGTACATGTTCGTCATGTCCTGCCTCAGCATCGTCATAGGCTTGGCTAAACAGAGGTAAATCCGACGCCGAGTCCATGATCGCCCAGCGAGTCTGGAAGCGGTCTCCAGAAACGTTATGTAGCGCATTGGCCGATGCCAGTAGCTCGATATCTTTCTTATTCATCGATAACTGTTTCACCTGACTAGGGTGGCGATAACCGGATGGTGGACAATTGGCGAGCACGCTTTGAATTCCATGCTCGCTGAATCCTTTGATTTGTCGCAGCCCTAAGCGAATCGCTAGACCATTCTGATGAGGGGCAACCGTGTGGTCGTTTTGAGAAGCGTTAACACATACCGGAAGTATCACCACATTGTGTCGTTGTGCGTCTTGTACTAACTGTGAAGGGCTATAAAACCCCATCGGTTGGCTATTCAACAGAGAAGCGTAGAAGCACTCTGGGTAGTAGCATTTCAACCAAGCGGAGCAATACGCTAACACCGCAAACGAAGCGGAGTGGCTTTCAGGAAAACCGTACTCGCCAAAGCCGCATATCTGTTTAAAGATCTGCTCAGCAAACTCTGTCTCATAGCCGCGCTTTTGCATTCCTTCGATGAGTTTGTTTTTAAACTTAAAGACGTTGCCATTTTTCTTCCAAGCGGCCATTGCCCGTCTGAGTTGATCTGCTTCTCCGCCTGTGAACCCTGCAGCGACCATCGCGAGTTTGATCACTTGCTCTTGGAATATCGGTACACCTAAGGTGCGCGACAGTACTGATTCCACGTCTTTAGATGGATAACTGATTGGCTCAATGCCATCTCGACGCTTGAGAAACGGATGCACCATATCACCCTGAATAGGGCCTGGGCGTACGATAGCGATTTGAATCACCAAGTCGTAATAAGTCTTCGGTTTAAGCCTTGGCAGCATGCTCATTTGTGCGCGTGACTCAATTTGGAATATCCCGACTGTGTCTGCTCGCTGAATCATGCCGTAAACCTGAGGATCGTCCTTAAGGCGAGTGATCTCAGCAATGGTCAGTGATCGCCCGTGAATACGTTTGATCAGGTCGAAACATTTACGAATCGCAGAGAGCATACCCAACGCGAGCACATCAACTTTCAGCAAGCCTAAGGTTTCTAGATCATCCTTATCCCATTGGATAATGGTTCGATCGTGCATCGCTGCATTTTCGACGGGAACCAGCTCATACAAAGGCCCTGAGGATATGACAAAGCCACCGACATGTTGAGATAAGTGACGTGGGAAGCCGATAATCTCATTAACCAAGTGGATAAACTGTTGCCCCTTCAAAGAATCAGGTTGTAGACCCAATTGAGTGAGCTGAGCCTGCCAACCTAGGCTTTTGTCCCTACGGTTGGTGTTCTTGATGAAGTAGTCGAGCTGGGTTTCTTGTAGCCCTAATGCTTTACCGACATCTCTTACCGCACTTTTAAAGCGATAAGAGATGACCGTTGCGGCAAGTGCAGCCCTTTCTCTACCGTATTTTTGATAGATGTATTGAATAACTTCTTCACGGCGTTCGTGTTCAAAATCGACATCAATATCGGGCGGCTCATCGCGCTCTTTACTGATGAAACGTTCAAATAGCACTGAAATCTGCCTTGGGTCGACTGAGGTGATTTCTAAGCAATAACACACCACGGAATTGGCAGCTGAACCTCGACCTTGGTAAAGAATGCCTTGGCTTTTAGCAAACATCACGATGTTGTGAATGGTGAGAAAAAAGAAAGGGTAGTCAAGCTCGTCAATTAATCCCAATTCTTTATCTATGATTTGTTGGATGTCGTCAGGTACACCTTGTGGGAAGCGAGTTCGTTTTCCCTTTTCGACCAACATGCGCAGATAACTCATGGGTGTCTCACTTTGAGGAATCAGTTCACTGGGATATTCGTATCGTAAGCTATCTAAATCAAATTCACACAACTCAGCGATGCGGTTGCTCTCTTCTAGCCACTCCGCTTTGAAGATATGAGAGAGCTTATTGATACTCCGTAAACAACGTTCTGCATTAGCGAGTAAGTGACTGCCCACTTCGGTAATGGGTTTTTGATATTTAATCGCAGTGAGTGAGTGCTGTAAGGGTAAGCGGTTAGCATTGTGCATTAGCACGCCACCACAAGCTGTTATCGGCAGTTGATGATGTTGTGACAGCTCAACGCAATAATCTGTGTACTGCTGGTCGGTTTGTTTTAGGTGTCGTTGTAAGCCGATCCAAAGCCGACCTGAATGATGCTGGGAGAGCCATTGCCCCCAGTGCGCGTCTTCATTTTTCTGTTGAGGAAGCCAAAGAATAAAGCAGTGCTTAGCCGACATGATATCCCACTCAGAGAGCTGATAATGTCCCTTACTGCTACGACGTCTCGCGTTGGTAATAATACGGCACAGTTCTGCATAGGCTTGTCTGTTTGGGCATATCAAGATCACTTGGCACTCTTCATTTAACCAAAACATGCTCCCGACAATTTGCTTGAGCGACAGTTTATGTTGCTTGATTGCAGAGTGAACCTTAACGATGCCCGCGACTGAGCACTCATCAGTAACCGCGAGTGCTTTGTAACGCAAGAAATCGGCCTGTAAAACAAGCTCTTCCGCATGCGAAGCTCCCTCTAGAAAGGAGTAATTACTTTGACAGAAAAGCTCTGAGTATTGCTGAGACATAATGTGATCTCACTTAACTATTGCGAGTGAACATGATTGAAAAGGGACGCTGAAATTGAATAAGTAGAACGGAGGAGCTAACAAAGTTTCTTGCTGACTTACGTTCTTACCGACTAGCTAAATAAGCCGTGCAAAAACCACTGTTTATCTGGCGTTCTATATATCCAGAGCCACCGACCGTTTTCGCTGTGAGCAATAAAGTAGTCACGAATGACCTTCTCTCCGTCCCACCAGCCAGACACAATGCGCTCTGGGCCTTGAGATAAGGTGACGCTTTCGGTTAAGGCTTCGGGCTCTGGCAGTAAAATACTGGGCCTGAGCCGCTGTTGAACGACGCTGAGAGCTATGGTTTGTTGCTCGCTCTCTGGGGGTGTTTGCCTTTTTGTCACAGACTTACTCAGTGTTGGGAGCGAATACTGATTGGCCTTTTCTGGCCTTGGGTCGTGCTGTATTTTTGGTGTTTGAATACAGGCTTGTCCAAGCTTTGCTTGCAGTAGTGAGAGCAAATCTAACGCGGCAAGTGTTCCGGTATTACCATCAAAAAGATCATGGTAGGCCATTTGGGGTTCTCCATGACGAACCAAGCTGAGGGTCAGTCCTTGAACCGGTGCGGTGAGCTTGAGTGACTCTAAGGTGAGATGAGTAAGGTTCGCCCATTTTTCAGCAAGGTAATCACCTTGTGCCGAATAAAAAGAGACAGGGTGATCGTCTTTATCTCTTAGGTGTAAAGTCAGAGTTAACTCGAAAGCCACTCGATCGCGTAGCTTCAAAAAACATTCGAGTTGATTCAGTAATTTCAGCAACGGCTTTTCGATAAATAGGATGTTTTCAATATCAAACAATAGCTCCAAATATTGCTGGAAATTCTCTGGTGGATGATAGAAATCAATCGGGTGCTTGAACTGGCCGTTAAGGCGACCGACATAATTCACCAAGTCGATATCAAAGCGGCGTGCGACCTCTTGCAAAGGCAGCTTTAATAAGTCTTCAACGGTATTGATACCGACACGGTTCAGGCGTTCCACTTGCTTTGTCGGTAGCTCACTGGAAATTAATGCTTGTTGATTGACCCAAGTTTTCATCTGCTCAATATTGTTTGTTGCTTGGTTGATCGCTTGCTTACCCAAAAGGATCGCAGAAAGCGGCGAATAACCCGTAGCGAAGCTGAACTGGATATTGAGCGTTTCTAAGTGGCTTTTGAGCTCATGCCAGTAGTTATCTAGCCCGTCGTAAAGTGACAGCATGTTAGAGGCTTTAATCAACAAACCATTAGGTGGCAATAACGCCATGTCGGAAGTGACCAGATACGCCCATTGAGCGATCTCTTTAAGCTTACTTTTCTCCAGTTCAATACTGTAAGGGTGGACGTGTAAGTTGTGGCACAAAGCTGCTGCAGACCCTAAGCCCATACCAAGCGAAATTCCCGATTGCAGCGCAGCTGGGTTTGCTTGCAGTACATGGTGATCTTTTTCATCCACGATGATAATAGGTTGTTCGCGTGAGTCTTCGCTCGAACCCAATTCATTAGAGTTAAACAAGGTATCCAACTGCAGAGATGGAAAGTGCAGATAAAGCCACAACATACGTTAGCCTTGCTTCGCAATAGGAAAAGCCAGCACAGTGTTACCAGACAAAGCGCGGTCTGAATTGTCTTCATAAACGACTTTCTCTGTGAGTAACGGCCAGTAGTGTGTCATGTCTAGAATAAAGCTGCCATACGACCAGCTGCCTTTTCTCTTAGTCACTTCAACCTTTAATCCCTGCGCGTGAGAAGAGAGTTTCATGCTTAAGGAAACGGGCAGGGATAATTGATTATGGCTGGTGGCTTTAAAGTGAAACTGCAGGCACTTACCGGTTTCACTGGCTGCTTGTAGGCGCTTTGTTTGGTGTATTTCTAGATCGGCTCCCCATAGCAATACAGAGTGACAAGCGCCGCTTTTGAGGCACTGCTCAGCTGCCCACAACGCATCGAGATCGCGTTGAGGCTGGATAACGAGAATGTTTTCTAATTCAATGCCTTGGCTGTTAAAAAACTCAGCACAGATCTTCCCTGGCGGGTTAATGAATATGGCCAGTTTTTGCGAGTTTTGTTGAGATAAATAGGGCGTCAGTAGGCGAAGCTCGCCGATCCCTTGTTGTGATTCAACTTCAATAACGCCGTGCGTCGGGAAGCCGCCATCAAGCTGTTTATCCAGTTGAGGATAGCCTGTTGAAGTGGTGCTTCCTTGCGTTGTTGATTGTAACCCTTTCCAGATTAGCTGGCGGTCTTGTAAGTTTTTTATTAGTTCATGCATAATTAAATACCTGTATATTTATACAGTATATTTAACAATGAAAAAGATGCAAAGCAAAATGATGAAAATCAGAGGAACTAAGTTTTAGGTGCTTGATTTAGATACAAAAAAAGCCGCTATGGAAGCGACTTTTTACTATTGGTCAATGATATCAGTTACTTAGGTTGAGCATCGATACATTGGCCATTAATGTCTGTCACACTTGGGTTCATTAAGTGTAGGTACAGTGGGATGATGTCGAGTGGCGTTTTTAGCTTGTTCGCATCTTCACCTGGGTACGCTTTTGCACGCATACGTGTTTGAGTGCCGCCTGGATTGATTGCGTTAACACGGATGTTCGTGTCTTCAAGCTCGTCCGCTAGGATCTGCATCATACCTTCGGTAGCAAACTTAGAAATTGCGTAAGTGCCCCAGAATGCACGACCAGAGTGACCAACCGTTGAAGAGGTAAATACGATACGACCTGCTTCTGCTTTTTTAAGTGCAGGTAGCAGAGCTTGAGTCATCAAGAACTCAGACTTCACATTGATCTGCATAACATCATCAAAGGTTTCTTCATCAATCTGCTCAAACGGGCTCAGAGTGCCAAGAACGCCAGCATTATGAAGTAGACCGTCTAAACGACCGAACTGTGATTGAATGGTTTCAGCCATATCAACGTAGTTCTGCTTTGTCGCACCTTTTAAATCCAATGGGATAATCGCAGGTTGTGGGTAACCAGCGCTTTCGATTTCATCGTAAATGAATTCAAGGTTTTTAACATTGCGGCCTAACAGAATGACAGTTGCACCATGTTGAGCGAAGCTTAGTGCTGCTTGGCGACCAATGCCAGCACCGGCACCTGTAACCAAAATTACTTTATCTTTGAGGGCATCTGTAGAGATTGGGTAATCCACTGTGCTTATCCTTCTTTCTTTTATTATGTTCGTCATTCCATTGATGTTTAATCACACAGATAACCGCAGGAATGATGAGAAATTCTTGGTAATCGTGACAAGATGGTTACAATACACTAATTCATACAATAGGGGATATGACATTGGAATTTTTGTTGGACTACGGCTTGTTTTTAGCCAAGATTGCGACCGTTGTAATCGCCATCATCGCAATTTTAGTGATTGCTAAATCTGTGGGTGGGAAATCAAGCGCGATTAAAGGTGAGCTGGAAATCACGAACCTATCTGAACATCATAAACAGACGATTGAACAACTAGAGCACCATCTACATGATGATGCTTTCATCAAAGCCCGTGATAAAGCAGAAAAGAAAGCGGAAAAAGAGAAAGTAAAATCACGCGGTAAAGAAGTGAAGAAAGCAGCGAAAGAGGGTGAGCTTGATAGTAAGCGTGAACCACATCTATTCGTTCTTGATTTTAACGGCAGCATTGATGCGAAAGAAGTGGCTTCATTACGTGAAGAGGTAACGGCGGTTCTGGCTGTGGCTCGTGAAGGTGATGAAGTATTGCTGAAACTTGAGTCTGGCGGTGGCATGGTTCACGGCTATGGTTTAGCGTCTTCTCAACTTGATCGTATCAAAGCGGCAGGTTTGCCTCTGACTATCTCGGTAGACAAAGTGGCGGCAAGCGGCGGTTACATGATGGCATGTATCGCAGACAAAATTGTATCTGCACCGTTTGCTATTGTTGGCTCTATTGGTGTTATCGCTCAACTGCCAAACTTCAACAAACTACTTAAAAAGCACGATATTGAGTTCGAGCAGCTAACGGCGGGTGAGTACAAACGCACGCTTACTATGTTTGGTGAGAACAGCGATAAAGCACGTGAGAAGTTTAAAGAAGAGCTAGAAGAGACACATGGCCTATTCAAAGACTTCATCCGTGACCATCGTCCTGCGTTAGATCTTGAAAAAGTAGCAACGGGTGAACACTGGTTTGGTACACAAGCACATGAACTTGGACTGGTGGATGAGATCAGCACTTCTGATGACTTAGTCGTAGCGGCATGTAAGGACAAAACGGTTCTAGCGATCCACTACGTACAGAAGAAAAAGCTTTCAGACAAACTAGCGGGCGTGGCAGGTAAATCTGCAGACAGCGTGTTGATGAAGCTGATTGAACGCGGTCAAAAGCCGATTGTTTAAGCTTATTGAGTTCTAGTTCTAGTTCTAGTTCTAGTTCTAGTTCTAGTTCTAGTTCTAGTTCTAGGCTTGGTGCCTTACGTTCATTTACAGACGTTTGAGCCTTAAAAAGAAAGCGCATAAGTCATCAGACTTATGCGTTTTTTTATTGCTCCACTTCCGAGCGGGTGACCACTATGTTGTAGGGGGAGCGGAGTTTTATACCAAACACTGACTTACTGTGATTGATATTAAATCTTGGCTCCATAATCATTACGTTTTGGACAAGTAGTCAGAATCTCTCTATGACCCGTATCTTTGAGCTCTTCCAAAATCACATCAAAGCCCCACAAGCGATAGAGATGCTTCATCACTTCGTCGTAGCCTTTATCAAGCGGGATGCGGTCGTGAGGCACATATTGCAGTGTCATTGAGCGGTCACCACGAACATCGACATTAAACACCTGAATGTTTGGTTCAAGGTTACTTAGGTTGTATTGCGCCGCAAGCTTCTCACGAATCAGGCGATAGCCCGGATCATCATGAATAGCACTCACCTCAATGGTATTTTTACGGTCGTCGTCGAGTACAGAGAACAGCTTAAAGTCTCGAATGATTTTTGGAGAAAGGTATTGGCTGATGAAACTTTCATCTTTGAAGTTGTGCATCGCAAAGTGCACCGCTTCTAACCAATCACTTCCGGCTAACTCAGGGAACCACTCTCTATCTTCATCGGTTGGCTCTTCACAGATGCGTCGGATGTCTCTAAACATCGCAAAGCCAAGCGCATAAGGGTTTATCCCGCTGAAATAAGGACTGTTGTAGGCAGGTTGTGCGACGACACTGGTATGGCTGTGTAGGAATTCTAAGATGAACTTATCACTCACCAAGCCTTCGTCGTAAAGGTGGTTAAGAATGGTGTAATGCCAGAAGGTTGCCCAGCCTTCGTTCATCACTTGAGTTTGTTTTTGAGGGTAGAAGTATTGGCTCACTTTGCGAACGATGCGAACACACTCTCGTTGCCAAGGTTCAAGCAGTGGTGCGTTCTTCTCGATAAAGTAGAGAATGTTTTCTTGAGGCTCGCTAGGAAAGCGGATCTTGGTCTCTTCTTCCTTACTTTTATTTTGAGGAACGGTTCGCCATAGCTCATTCACTTGAGATTGCAGATAAGCTTCGCGTTCTTCTTGTCTTGCTGTCTCTTCTGCAATGGAAATCTTCTCAGGGCGTTTGTATCGGTCTACGCCGTAATTCATCAGTGCGTGACAAGAATCAAGGAGCTGCTCGACTTCAGCAACACCATATTTCTCTTCACAACCACTGATGTACTTCTTAGCAAACAACAAGTAATCGATGATGGAACTGGCATCGGTCCATGTTTGGAACAGGTAGTTGCCTTTAAAGAAAGAGTTGTGGCCATAACAAGCGTGAGCCATTACCAGCGCCTGCATTGTGACCGTGTTCTCTTCCATCAGGTAAGCGATACAAGGATCGGAGTTGATTACGATTTCGTATGCCAAGCCCATTTGGCCATGCTTGTAGTTTTGCTCGGTTTGAATGAATTTCTTACCAAAAGACCAGTGGTTGTAATTGATAGGCATACCAATGCTCGAGTAGGCATCCATCATCTGTTCTGAAGTAATCACTTCAATCTGGTTTGGGTAAGTATCTAAACGGTAATGCTGCGCAACACGTTTGATTTCTACGTGGTATTTCTCCAAGAGGTTGAACGTCCAATCTGGACCATCAGGCAGCATCTTGTCGTTTTTCTTTTTTGCAGCTTTGTTTTTCTCTGCAACGTTTGATTTCGCTGTCATGGCAAACTCCCTTACGCTGTCTCTTTCTGGAACAGTTCTCTAAACACAGGAAAAATATCATCCACCGTTTTAATGTTTTTCATGGCGAAGTTGTCAAAGCTACTCTCGAGTTTTTCGTATTCGTGCCAAAGTGTTTGATGAGAGCGGCGTGTTATTTCGATGTAAGAGTAATATTGGCAAGTTGGCAGAAGCGTATTGACCAGTAACTCTTTACAGCGAGGAGAGTCATCAGCCCAGTTATCGCCATCAGAGGCTTGTGCTGCATAGATGTTCCACTCATTAGCAGGGTAGCGGTCTGCGACAATTTCCTTCATCAGTTTCAGTGCGCTTGAAACAATGGTGCCACCCGTTTCTTGTGAGTAGAAAAACTCATGTTCGTCGACCTCTTTAGCCTGAGTATGGTGACGAATAAACACAACATCGACGTTTTCGTAGGTGCGATTTAAGAACAGATACAGAAGAACATAAAAGCGCTTCGCAATATCTTTTGTGGCCTGATCCATAGAGCCCGATACATCCATTAGACAGAACATCACGGCTTGGCTAGATGGAATAGGGCGCTTCTCGTAGTTTTTAAAACGTAAGTCGAAGGTGTCAATGAACGGCACGCTTTCAATCTTTTTACGTAACTCGGCAATCTCTTCTTTGAGGCGACCTTCCTCAAAAGGTTGTGCCGGCTCCGTCATTTTAACTTGGTCAAGCTGTTCCATCAGTAGGTTAAGCTCGCGCTTTTTACCTGCTGTCATCGCGGTTCTACGAGCCAGAGATTGCTGTAGTGAACGAACGATAGCGATGTTGGATGGAATCCCCGCGCTTTGGTAACCAGAGCGGTGAGTTTTCCATTCGGTGATTTTGTTGACCTGATTTTTCTCTAGATTAGGTAGAGCTAAATCTTCAAAGAGAATATCAAGATACTCATCTTTTGAAATTTGGAAGGTAAATTCATCTTGGCCTTCGCCATCAGGGCTTGCGTCGCCTTGGCCTGAGCCACCACCTTGACCACCACCTTTAGGGCGTTCGATTTTATCGCCAGTGATGAACTGATCATTACCTGGGTGAACGCGCTCTCTTACGCCGCCTTGACCTTGGTGAAAGTTCGGCTCTTTGATGTCTTTATGGGGAATAGTGACGTCTTCACCTGTTTCTGTATTGGTGATTGAGCGTCGGTTAACTGCATCGGCCACAGATTCTTTGATTTGCTCTTTATGGCGTCGTAAGAAACGCTGTCTATTCACAGCACTCTTATTTTTGCCATTGAGCCTCCGATCGATAAATTGTGCCATAAGAACTCCCTCTCAGCTGATGTCGCGATCCTACTTTTTATTCGGGTATAAGAGTTATTGATTTACTAAGGTATAAAAGTTATTGGTTTATACGAGCTGCTCAGTTGAGCAGCTCAATACCGTTTAGTTATGAGGATTTACGAACTCTTAGGTACCACTCAGATAGCAGTCTCACTTGCTTCTCGGTGTAGCCTTTTTCCATCATACGAGCAACGAAGTCGTCATGTTTTTTCTGATCATCCGTTGAGGTCTTAGCATTGAACGAAATAACAGGAAGTAGCTCTTCTGTGTTAGAGAACATTTTCTTCTCAATCACAGTGCGCAGTTTCTCGTAGCTCGTCCACACTGGGTTTTGACCGTTATTGTTGGCTTTGGCACGAAGCACAAAGTTCACAATCTCATTTCGGAAGTCTTTGGGGTTACTGATACCGGCTGTCTTCTCGATTTTCTCTAGTTCACCATTCAGAGAAGCACGGTCAAATAGTTGGCCTGTTTCTGGGTCGCGGTACTCTTGGTCTTGAATCCAGAAATCTGCGTAGGTGACATAGCGGTCGAAGATATTCTGACCGTACTCAGAGTAAGACTCTAGATAAGCGGTTTGAATTTCTTTACCGATGAACTCTACGTAGCGTGGCACTAGGTATCCTTTCAAGAACTCTAGGTACTTCTCGGCGGTCTCTTGAGGGAACTGCTCCCGTTCGATTTGCTGCTCAATAACGTAGAACAGGTGCACTGGGTTCGCGGCCACTTCGGCTTGGTCGAAGTTAAACACACGAGACAGGATCTTAAAGGCGAAACGCGTTGATAGCCCAGACATGCCTTCGTCAACGCCAGCATAATCTCGGTACTCCTGGTAGCTCTTCGCTTTTGGATCGGTGTCTTTTAGAGTCTCACCATCGTAAACACGCATCTTAGAGAATAGAGATGAGTTTTCAGGCTCTTTTAGTCTCGAAAGAATGCTGAATTGCGATAGCAGATCGAGTGTGCTTGGTGAGCAAGGCGCTTGGGATAGCTCACTGTGCTCAAGCAGTTTCTTGTAGATCCTAACTTCTTCAGACACACGCAGACAGTAAGGGACTTTTACAATGTACACACGGTCGAGGAATGCTTCGTTGTTTTTGTTGTTACGGAAGGTCTGCCACTCAGATTCGTTCGAGTGAGCGAGAATCATACCGTCAAATGGCAGTGCAGAAAGCCCTTCGGTACCGTTGAAGTTACCTTCTTGTGTTGCCGTAAGTAGAGGGTGTAATACTTTGATTGGCGCTTTGAACATCTCCACGAATTCCATCACACCTTGGTTGGCTTTACAAAGCGCACCAGAGTAGCTGTAGGCATCAGGATCATCTTGAGAGAAGTGTTCAAGTTTACGAATATCAACTTTACCAACCAGAGACGAGATATCTTGGTTGTTTTCATCACCTGGCTCCGTTTTCGCGATCGCAACTTGATCGAGAATAGAAGGGCGCAGTTTGATGACTTTGAATTTGGAAATATCACCGCCAAAATCGTGCAGACGTTTTGCTGCCCACGGAGACATAATTGAGCGAAGATAGCGTTTCTCAATGCCATATTCATTCTTCAATAAGTCGCCGTCTTCGTTAACGTCGAATAGACAGAATGGGTGATCGTTTACTGGGCTTCGTTCACCGTCAGCAGACAATACATAGATTGGTAGTTTCTGCATCAGGGCTTTGAGTTTTTCAGCGAGAGAAGATTTACCACCGCCCACAGGGCCAAGTAGGTAAAGGATTTGTTTACGTTCTTCTAAACCTTGCGCAGCATGTTTTAAGTAAGAAACAATCTGTTCAATCGCATCTTCCATACCGTAGAAATCTTTAAATTCGCTGTAGCGTGAGATGACACGGTTCGAGAAAATACGACTCAGTTGAGGGTCTTGAGCAGTGTCAATAACCTCTGGTTCGCCAATGGCTAGTAATAAGCGCTCGGCAGCATTAGCGTAAGCACTTTTATCGTCTTTACACAGCCCTAAGAACTCCTGCAATGTCAGCTCTTCTTCCTTGGCTGCTTCATAACGTGATTGATAGTGGTCAAAGATACTCATAGTCACATTCCCCTTGTTAACCAGTCAAAACTGACGAGCGATTGAAAAATAGGCTCTCCCTACATTTTAAGGTTAGACCGCTTCCACAATTTTGCTTAACAATTATGTATTTATTTACAATTTTGCGTGTGAAAAACGTGGCGAGCGCAATAGGCAACTTGAGGCGCGTAGAATCAAATTATTTTACATTCGAGGGGATCTGGCCGTTTGTTTTGAGATTTTAGGTCGCTTAACAATACTCACAATGGATTTATGTGCATTAGATGTATAACTGGGCTCTATTGATTTTTGGAATGGAGTACCATATAATGCGCGAAGTTATCAAAAATTGCTCAATAAATAGGTAGATGTAGTGAAGAATAATGGGTTCAAAATAGTGGCTATCTGCATGTTACGCCAAATGTTCGAGTAACTGGTGGCGTTCGTTATACCAACCTTGAAGGTGATATAGAGAATAGCCCAATACTTGAAAGTGGTATCAACATGGCCGCGAACGTTGGTGTTGCTTACGTTTTCTAGTTGCTTTGGTTTTTCTCTTTGTGTGCGAACATTAAAAAAGGGTTACTCATGATGAGTAACCCTTTTTCTTGAAACTTTTTAAAAGTTATCGCTGATCTATTAACGAATTAAGCGCTAAAGATTTGAGATAGCTCTGTCGCACATAGGTGGTACTGACGAGGGCAGTTGCGCCATGTTGTTAGCATGCGACGGTACTTCTCTAGCATTGGCATCTGGCTATTGAAGTGGTGATCGGCTTTGTCGAATTGAGGGTAAAGACCTTCAGAATCAACAAGGAAACGCACGTAGTGTACGATCTGCGCTTCAGAAGCGATATCAAAACCTAAGAACTGCAGGCGACGTTGGTCTACTTCAGCACGCTCTTGCTCTGCAAGCATTTTGTTCGACTCTTGCATTGCATGGTACATCTCCATGATGTCGATAATTTCGCGACATTCTGCTTCAGTCAAACAACCAAACTCTTTGTTAAGCTCACGCATTTGGAGTTCGTAACCACGTTCTACAATCGTTTGTAGACGCTGGTATTTCGCCGAGTTCTCAGGGTTCATTTGAGACATTAGGTAGTATTGATTTGATAGAATTAGACGCTGAGCATTGGTCATTTCCATGGGATGAGCCTCACTAAAAAACTAAATGTTATATTCTTTTGTTGCAGTAAGAGTAACAGCATTCCTACGCGTGGAAACATGATCTCAACACGGATTTAATATGATTTTTTTAATTGATAAACAAAAGTTGTAAAGAAAAGTGAAAGGATAGTTAGCGCTAGAAAAGAAAACGCCCCAATCGAAATTGAGGCGTTTAAAATAGAGGTTGAGCATCGTCTGCAGTATTAGTATTTTACGTTTGAATGGTACTGGCTAAGAACAGCAACAATCTCGTCCATTTTCTCTTTGCTTGGCGGGTTTGTACCTTCAAGAGGGTAGTCAAAACCAAGTGCTTCCCACTTATGTGCACCAAGCTTATGGTATGGAAGCAGTTCTACTTTCTCGATGTTATCCATGTCTTTGATGAATTCGCCTAGCAGATGAGCATCTTCAGGTGTGTCCGTGTAGCCAGGGACAATCACATAACGAATCCACGTCTTCTTACCGATTTTGTGTAAGTAGCGTGCGAAATCCAGAGTACGTCTGTTTGATACACCAATGAAATCGTGGTGAATCTCATCTCGCATGTGCTTAAGATCCAACATAACTAGATCAGAGGCTTCTAGGACTTCATCAACCACTTCAGTGTGCTTACGAATGTAGCCATTAGTATCAAGACAAGTGTGGATGCCTTCAGCTTGAGCTGCGCGGAAAAAGTCACGAACAAACTCAGGTTGTAGCATCGCTTCACCACCAGAACAGGTGATACCACCGCCCGATGCTTTCATGAAATGACGGTATGATTTTGCTTCGTTGATGATCTCTTCGACCGTTACTTCCTTTCCGTCATGAAGATCCCATGTATCACGGTTATGACAGTACATACAACGCATTAAGCAGCCTTGAAGAAACACAATAAAGCGGATACCAGGGCCATCGACAGTACCACAAGATTCGAATGAGTGAATGCGACCAGTTGTAGACATGAGCTATTCTCGTAGAGGAATTTATACCGTTTATTTTATTACAAAAACGGTACATAAAATAGGGTCAAATGGTAACGAGACCTTTAAAAATAAAGGCAACCACCTGTGAAGATGATTGCCTTTATTAAACTTGAAAAGTAAAGGACGAAAGCCCTTACTGGTGGCTAGAAGAAAGCAAACATTGTGATACCGCCAGTGGTGTACACTGACTCTTTCGCTTCTTCGTAATCCGGTGTTTTTGCGGTTAGCGCTAAAGAGGCACCAACGTATCGGTTATACCAAGCGACACCCAATACAGCAGTTGCTTGAATGTTCTCTAAAGTCACATCGTAGATCGCTGGATCTTCGTTGTTTTTATTAGCGTACTCATCAACACCTGAGCGATCGCCTTCGATAGTCAGGTCGTTGAATCGGTAGCGACCTTCGAGGCCTGCATAGGTAAACCAACCAGCGTTTGATGCGCCGATCATGCCCGGTTTGAATGGGTTTTCTGTGGTGATGTTAGCTGCACCAAAGTTACCGCCTAAGTCTGTACCCCAACGAAACATGAAGCCCGTTGAAATGTCACTTCTAAAGTTACCGACGTTGATTTCAGAAACGTTAGAGATTTCGTAGTCAGTATTCGCAAGAGCTTGATTACGCATTAGGTTGAAATGGCTTAGGTAACCAACGCTTCCCGCCCATTCATCATCGACTTGGTATTCCCAACCCATCGGCTCATCCGACTTAGTGATTGAGTGAACCAGCTTTTGAGCATCTTCAGACAGTGCACGTTCGCCCGTAGTACCAAACGTGATATTAAAACGCTGGGCTTGCTGTGGGTTTAAGCTGATGTAATTGAATTCAGTGTGAAGGTAACCTGCGTATGGGCGATCATTAGGCGATGGCGTTTCTAACTCAATGTCAGAAGGCGTATACATCTTGTGGCCAATGGTGATTTCCCACTTGTCTAGAGAGCTTGCGCCCCAGTAGGAAAGACTCAATGGTTTTACCCAGTTATATGGCGCAATACTTGATGATGTGTAACCCAGAAATAAGCCGTTGGTATAGTCTTGGTCGACACCAAAAATACCATCATTATCTAAAGCAAAAGTTAACGTAGAACGCTCAGAGGCTAAAGATGAGAAAGAGAGAAGAATCAGGGGTAAACAACGCAGGTATTTCATGGAGCAGTTACTCTTAAATTATGAACCGCGATATTACCGTAATTTGACAGAATTTGTGGAAAAAAAGTGAATGGCAGGGTGCTTTTTTGCTCAACCTAACATTTCGCGGGATAGGTGAGTGTAGTGCGATTTATTTCAGATATAAAAAAGCCCCGCACATTGGCGAGGCTAATATTATTTACTGTCTATTGAGCGTGAGCTTATAGAGACTCAGTAAATGTACGTGCGATTACGTCAGCTTGTTGCTCTGCAGTTAGAGAGTTAAAGCGAACAGCGTAACCAGATACACGGATTGTTAGCTGAGGGTATTTCTCAGGGTGCTTAACTGCGTCTTCAAGAGTTTCGCGGTTAAGAACGTTAACGTTAAGGTGTTGACCACCTTCAATGCCAGCTTCGTGGTGGAAGTAACCATCCATTAGGCCTGCAAGGTTAGCACGTTGGCTGTCTTGTTCTTTACCTAGTGCGTTTGGCACGATAGAGAACGTGTAAGAGATACCATCTTGTGCGTCAGCAAATGGTAGTTTACCTACAGACGTTAGTGATGCTACAGCACCTTTCTCATCACGACCGTGCATTGGGTTTGCACCAGGAGCGAAAGGAGCGCCAGCACGACGACCGTCTGGAGTGTTACCAGTTTTCTTACCGTATACAACGTTAGACGTGATAGTAAGAACTGACTGTGTAGGGATAGAGTTACGGTAAGTCTTAAGCTTACGGATCTTGTTCATGAACGTAGAAACTAGTTCACAAGCAATATCATCTACACGAGAGTCGTTATTACCGTATTTAGGGTAATCGCCTTCAATTTCGAAGTCAGTTGCAATGCCATCTTCGTCGCGGATTGGTTTAACAGTCGCGAACTTGATTGCAGACAGTGAGTCAGCTGCAACAGATAGACCAGCAATACCACAAGCCATTGTACGACGAACGTCACGGTCATGAAGAGCCATTAGAGACGCTTCGTAGCTGTACTTGTCGTGCATGTAGTGAATGCTGTTTAGTGCAGTCACGTATTGCTTAGCTAACCAGTCCATGAATGTGTCTAGGCGACCCATTACGTCATCGTAGTTAAGAACTTCGTCAGTGATCTTGTCTGAAACAGGACCAACTTGCATCTTAAGTTTCTCGTCCACACCGCCGTTGATTGCGTAAAGCATTGTTTTCGCAAGGTTAGCACGAGCACCGAAGAACTGCATTTGCTTACCAACGATCATTGGAGATACACAACAAGCGATAGCGTAATCATCAGACTCTAGGTCAGGACGCATTAGGTCATCATTTTCGTACTGGATAGAAGAAGTATCGATAGATACCTTCGCACAGAAACGCTTGAAGCCGTCAGGTAGTTGCTCAGACCAAAGAACAGTGATGTTTGGCTCTGGAGAAGGACCCATAGTGTATAGAGAGTTTAGGAAACGGAAGTTCGAACGCGTTACTAGCGTACGACCGTCGATACCCATACCACCCATAGACTCTGTTGCCCAGATTGGGTCGCCAGAGAACAGCTCATCGTACTCAGGAGTACGTAGGAAACGAACCATACGCAGTTTCATTACGAAGTGGTCGATCATTTCTTGTGCTTGTTCTTCAGTGATCTTGCCAGCAGCGATATCACGCTCGATGTAGATGTCTAGGAAAGTCGAAGTACGACCTAGAGACATTGCAGCACCGTTTTGAGATTTAACAGCAGCTAGGTAGCCGAAGTAAGTCCACTGGATAGCTTCTTGAGCTGTTTGAGCTGGCTCAGAGATATCGAAACCGTATTTCTCAGCCATTTGCTTGATTTGACCAAGAGCACGATGTTGCTCAGAGATCTCTTCACGCAGTTGCATTGTTTCTGCTAGGTTTTCACCGTTTTCGAATTGCTCTTGAAGAGAAGCAAATTGAGCTTGCTTGTCTTTCATTAGGAAATCAATACCGTAAAGTGCAACACGACGGTAGTCACCAATGATACGACCACGGCCGTAAGCATCAGGAAGACCAGTCAGAACACCAGACTTACGACATTTTAGGATATCAGGAGTGTAGATATCGAAAACGCCAGCATTGTGTGTTTTGCGGTATTCTGAGTAGATTTTTGAAACCATTGGGTCAAGAGTTTCACCGTATGCTTTACAAGAACCTTCAACCATACGCACACCACCGTTAGGGATGATTGCACGTTTTAGTGGCTTCTCAGTTTGTAGACCAACGATAGTCTCAAGATCTTTCTCAATGTAACCTGCATCGTGAGCAGTAATGGTAGAGATAACAGAAGTATCGAAATCTACAGGTGCTTTAGTTGCGTTTTCCTGTTTGATACCTTCCATTACCGAAGACCAAAGCTTGTTAGTTGCTTCAGTACCCTCAGAAACTAGGAAAGACTCGTCGCCTTCATACGGCGTGTAGTTCTTTTGAATGAAATCACGAACGTTTACTTCGCTTTGCCACTCACCTGCAGCAAAATCTTCCCAAGCTTTAGCAAATTGCTCTGCCATGACATACCTACCTTTTTAGTAGAAAAAATACGTACATTAACACTGTTGAGCCAGCGCCCCTCGTAAGGGTAGTACACTCTTATTAATAACAATATATATGAGCATATAAGCATCATATGGTTATATATATTGTCACTACCTTTTATATGTTGTCTTTACTCTATGTATTCAAGACTACGCTAAAAAATTTCTGCAAACCTTAAACTAAATCAATAAATGCCAAAAAAAGTTGAAAAAATTTGAGTGGCAGGGGTTGCCACCCAAACTTTTTTTTAATCCTAATACTACTTTTGTGTAGTAAGGACTATTATAGCCAAGCTTTTAGACCATACTGACCTTCTAGCATACCAACTGCAAGCATTGCCACTAGACAGATAACTAAAACGCCAACAGGGATAACAATCTTATCTACAAATGATAGACGCTTTGCACGCTCTTTATCACCAATTAGACCATTATTATCAAGAAGCATAGTTAGTGCCCATGCTAATACTGGGTTAACAACCGCTGAACCAAAGATACAGATACCAGCCGCTTGAGAATCTTTTGAATCCTTAACCATTTGCATACCTGCTTCAAGTAGAGGTAGAGATACACCTACAAGTAGCGCAACACGCATCACTGGTGGCCATACTGCTACGTCCATCGGGAAACCAAGAATCGCAACAATAATACATAGAGAACCAAGCAAGATTGCGCCGCCAGGAATTGGACGTTTCGCGATTGCTGCTGGGATCATGTAAGTACCCCAAGAAGATGTGATGTTACCACCACCAACTGCAGTACCTACCATTTGACGAACAGAACACATAGTCATTGTGTCATCAACATCCATCAGAACTTTTTCAGAGCGTTTAGGGTAGTTCAGTTCTTGGAAGATACGGTGACCTAGGAAGTCAGGAGACCACATTGCTACAGCAAGGATTGCAAATGGTAGAGATGCGATGAAGTGTTCAACGTTTGGCAAGCCAAGCATCCAACCTTCAGAAGTAGAACCCCACCAGTAAACTGGGTTTAGGTTTGGAATACCCATTTCAGTTTCGAATACGATGTCGAAACCAGCACCTAGAACTAATGCAATAGCAAGGCCTGTGAATGCACAAACAGGGATAGCTAACCAACGCTTGTTCACTTTTGCTAAGAAAGCGTAGATAGCAATAGTAATAGCAAGAACGATTAAACCAACGTAACCCATGCTGCCCGCTTCAACGGTAGAAGATTGAAGACCAACCGCCCACTCTTGAATTGAGTTGATTTGGCTCATGGTACCGGTTAAGCCTAAGAATATGAGCAAGCCACCTGCTGTACCTTCAGAAGTTAGGTTAACAAGTTTAGATCCGCCTTTTAGGAAACTTAGGATGAGACCGAACACACCGATCAGGATGGCCAATGCAAGAGGGTGAGCACCAGCGAGAGCGATGGTACCGATAAGAGGGATCATTGGGCCGTGGTTGCCGGCAAGGTTTGCTTTAGGGTTAAAGAAACCAGAAGCAAGGATACAAAACAGTAGTGCAGGAATAAGCATTTCTACACGAGCGACTTCAATTGCGAAGTCTTTACCTAGGTTTACGTGATCCCAAGCTTGAGTTAGGCCATCAGCCCACGACATCATTACTGCAGAGTACATCGCAATGATACCAATAGTACCAGCAAGTGCAGGAACAAGATCTTCAAGTTCAAAGCGGAAGTCACGACCTGGAAGGTTTAAACCGAAGCGGCGAGGCTTCATGATTTGAAGTTCGTGATCTAGATAATCTGAGCGGCTCTCAAATTCAGAAGCAGGACGGTGTAGCTCTTTATAGCTTTTCTCTTCTACTTCAGAGTTCGCATTATTGACAACGTCTGACATAGATTCCTCATATTTTTTGTTAGTAATTCTAAAATTGAATTCTATAAGTTCGCGTAATTGCGTAATTGCGTTATTTCTTAGTTATAACTCATTAACATTATGTTGCACGGTTTTGCTGTGCTTTATGCAGCTAAGTTAAAAGAAATGTTTGGCATTTTTAATGCCTTATTCTTTGCTGAGGAGTCTAACAAGCTTACCCTTTAGGGTGATTGATCTTGATCACTTTATGAGTATATGTGAAAGAAAGCTACAAAACGCAGCGATTCATTAACTTCCCATTGATGAATCGTGTAATTAGTTTTCACAAATTGACGTTTACCTATCTTCTTCGAGCCTTTGTCGTCATGGCTCGAGTTCAATACTCAATTCTTACTGAGTTATTTCACTATTACTTGCTTCCCAACTGTTCCGAGTGAAATGTTTACAATGTAATAACCTTAAAATAATTGTGCCTTACGGTGTGTATGTAGTGTTGAGCGTGCAGATTATATTTTGCAGATCTCGGCGTATCTAAGTTCACAAAACTTGTTTTTCTTGTGAGACATCAAGCTACGTGAATCTCATTTTGATTAACTTTATTTAAACAATGTAAGGGGTGTAATTGCAGCTTATTGATAGAACTCATTCATTAAATTGAGGCGAAAACGCTACCTTTTGCATAATAAGTCAGAGTGAATCGCTATTTATTCCAATTTATCAGGTTAATAATTTGTTGCATGTTGTTTCGTGTGGTGCTAGTTTGTATCGCATGAAAAGGTCGGAGTACCTTGCATTTTCACAAACTTGGGAGAGAAAGCGCATGAAAGATGTACCAGCGCTGGACATAAAGGATCTACACAAAACGTTTGGTCAAAATGAAGTTTTAAAGGGAATTTCACTTTCTGCGCATAAAGGCGATGTTGTATCGATTATCGGATCTTCAGGGTCGGGTAAAAGTACTTTCCTTAGATGTATCAACCTTTTAGAGACACCAACTGCAGGCGAGATTTGGGTTAATGGCGAATTAATTCAAATGAAAAACAACCGCCAAGGCGTATCTGTTCCTGCCAACGAAAAACAAGTACAGCGTATCCGTTCACGCTTAGCGATGGTTTTTCAAGGCTTCAATCTTTGGTCTCACCTGACCGTTCTCGAAAATGTTATCGAAGCACCCGTTCACGTATTAGGTGTACCTAAAGCTCAAGCGATTGAAAATGCAGAACTACTACTTAAAAAAGTAGGCTTGTATGAGCGCAAAGATTACTACCCAGGTCATTTATCCGGTGGACAACAACAACGAGCGGCAATTGCTCGAGCGTTAGCGGTTGATCCGGAAGTGATGCTGTTTGATGAGCCAACATCAGCACTTGACCCTGAGTTAGTAGGGGAAGTACTCGGTGTAATGCGAGATCTAGCAGAAGAAGGAAGAACCATGCTTGTGGTAACACATGAAATGGCTTTTGCTCGTGACGTATCAAACCATGTGATGTTCCTGCACCAAGGTCTAGTGGAAGAACAGGGCGATCCAGCTAAACTGTTTACGGAACCTGAATCTGAACGTTTACAACAATTTATCTCATCGATTTACTAATCAGAATTGAAACGCCGTTGCCAACGGTAAACAGCGACGGTGTGAACAATAAAACACAACAAGTAAGTTAATAAGCAACAACAAACACAATATTAAAACTAGCAAAACATAAAAACCTAAATCACAGGAGTAGGGATATGAAAAAGTGGTTATTAGTCGCGGCACTTGCTGCAACTGCTGCAACGGGCGTAGCTCAAGCAAAAGAATGGAAAACAGTACGCTTTGGTATTGAAGGTGCTTACCCTCCATTTAGCTGGACAGAAGCTGACGGGTCACTGAAAGGCTTCGATGTCGATATGGCTAACGCACTTTGTACTGAAATGCAGGTGCAGTGTAAGATCGTTGCACAAGACTGGGATGGTATCATTCCTTCTCTACTTGCTCGTAAATATGATGCGATCATCGCGGCAATGTCTATCACGGAAGAGCGTAAGAAAAAAATCGACTTCACTGGTAAATACGCACTTATCCCAAACAAGTTCATCGCTAAGAAAGGTGCAGGCCTTAACTTTGATGATCTAAGCGGTCAAAAGATTGCAGTTCAACGTGCAACAACTCACGATAAATACCTAACAGACAACTACGGCGATACAGTAGAGATCGTTCGTTACGGTTCATTCGACGAAGCTTACCTTGATCTAGCAAACGGTCGTGTTGCTGCTGTACTAGGTGATGCATCTGCTCTAGAAGAAGGCGTGCTGAACAAAGCTGGTGGTGAAGACTACGAGTTTGTTGGCCCCTCTCTAACGGATCCTAAGTGGTTCGGTGAAGGTATGGGTATTGCTGTTCGTAAGCAAGACAAAGATCTGACTAAGCAATTAGATGCGGCAATCCTTTCACTACGTGAAAAAGGCATCTACCAAGATATCGCGGCTAAATACTTCAACTACGACGTATACGGTCAGTAATCTTTAGCGTCAATTCTTAAGGGAGAGGTTCTCCTCTCCCTGTCTTACCAACTTTTTCGCAGTTCTGTTGGAATCCATTATGTTTGATTTACAAGGATATGAAGCGTCGATCCTGAAAGGGGCGGTGCTCACAATCGAAGTTGCCTTGCTGTCGCTAATTTTAGCTATGGTTCTTGGTATGCTAGGTGCCTTAGCAAAACTCGCGCCTTATCGCTGGGCTCGTGCTATTGCAACCCTCTACACAACCGTCATTCGAGGCATTCCAGATCTCGTACTGATGATGCTGATTTTCTTTGGTGGACAAATCCTTTTAAACAACAGTTTGTATTCCATCAACGAGTGGCTCAACGAGTGGTTTGCATCCAGTGATCCTAACCACGAATGGACCGCTTACTTACCTGATTATATTGATGTCAGCCCATTTGTTGCTGGTGTCTTAACCATAGGCTTTATTTTCGGTGCCTATATGGCAGAAACGTTCCGTGGTGCCATCATGGCTGTCGACAGCGGTGAAATGGAAGCGGCAAAAGCTTATGGTATGAGCCCTGTAAAGGCGTTTCACCGCATACTGCTACCGCAGATGATTCGTCACGCATTACCGGGTTTTGGGAATAACTGGCTGGTATTACTTAAAACCACTGCGCTGGTTTCGATTATTGGCCTAGAAGACATGGTACGTGTTAGTGCACTGGCGGCGGGTTCAACCAAAATGCCATTCACTTTCTACATGACTGTGGCGATTATCTTCTTATTCTTCACCAGTGTTTCAACGGGCTTACTTAAGCTGGTTGAACGTAAATTCAGTATCCACGCGAGGTAGTTATGGACTTTTCATTGATAATTGAAAGCCTGCCGATTTACCTTGGTGGTTTATGGACAACGGCTTGGATGGTTTGCGTTGCTTTGATCATTGGCTTATTCGTCGCCATACCACTAGCTATCGCTCGTAACAGTCCAAATATGCTGATTAATGCTCCGGCTTGGTCATTTATCTATTTCTTCCGTGGTACGCCATTACTGGTTCAGCTGTACCTGATTTACTACGGTATGGACCAATTCTTCCCAGTGAAAGACACATTATGGGAAAACGCGTGGTTCTGTGCTTTGGTGGCATTCATTCTTAACACGTCAGCTTATACTGCTGAGATCATTCGCGGTGCGATTAATGGCTTACCGAAAGGTGAAGTGGAAGCAGCAAAAGCTTACGGCATGAGCACACCTAAGACTTACCGTCGTATCATCTTACCAAGTGCTCTACGTCGTGCATTACCGGCTTACAGTAACGAAGTTATCTTCATGCTTCACGGCTCTGCGGTAGCGGGTATCGTAACCATTATGGACTTAACCGGTGCAGCACGTTTGGTTAACTCACGTTACTACGCTCCATTCGAGTCTTTCCTAACGGCAGGTCTGTTCTACATGGCACTAACGTTCATCATCATCGCGATTTTCAAATTCGCAGAGAAGCGTTTCCTTGCTTATCTAAGACCCCTTAGCTAATTGCACGGTATTCACACAGTTAACAAAACGGCGCTCATTGAGCGCCGTTCTTATTTAGGGTTTGTATAGGAATTAGTTGAGTAGCTCTTTGAAGCAAAAAGGACTTATTACACAAGCAATAAGTCCTTTAACTTTGTTTCTGATTTACTAGTTCAAAAAGCAATTAAACTTCATTAACGCCAATGAAATCACCATCAAAGGATGCATCAGTGTAGATGATGACTTCTTTGCCTCCTTTGGTGAAGCTATAAGCGGTAATCGTTTCAGTTCCATCGAGTCCAAGTTTATCTTGCATATCTTGGTCTAGCGTCACTGATGTTGCGGTTTGGTATTGGAATCCTTGAAGATGACTTGCGTCGATATCTTCAATTCCTAAAGCAAAGAATTCAGCAACTTGGTCGTCGTTCTTTGCTCTATTACCATCAAGGTCATGGTTTTGATTGAAGGTTTTACCTAGAGAAATAGTCAGTTTGTCATTAGCTGAGTCTCCCCCTATGACTGCTTCAAACCCATTGATGTTTGACCCCTTCGACATGTCGATATCGACACCACCAGGGTCATTGGCGACCAGTACATCGAACCCTTTACCACCATGAATTAGAGTATCCTCTGCATCAAAGGCTACTGTATCGTTGCCTTTACCCCCACGGATTTCGTCTGCACCACCACCACCAATGATGATGTCATCGCCTTTACCGCCTTTGATATGGTCGATTCCGTCTCCGCCATCAAGCCAATCATCGCCTTTACCACCAAACAATTGCTCTGGTTGGTCGTCGATTTCAACGGTGGTTACCACATCATCGAAGTCACCATCACCGCCAGGGTTGTCATTCCAGAACTGATTTCCGAGTTCTGTACCCGGATTGAAGTTGTTAATGCCGCTAACATCTAAGGTAAGGTTGCCGTTACTACCGACTAAATCTTGTACGCCCAGCAAGAAGGGGTGGTCACTATTGTTAGAGCTTGTCGCTTGTTGAGTGTTTAAGTCAATTGCGATACTTTCGCCTGAGACGAAACCGTCATTCCCGCCATCTGGGATAATGAAGAACCCGAGCGTATCAACGCAATCATCACAGTGCCCCAAATCGAGACTAAAGCTGTTGCCAGCTTCAGAGTTTGGAAGGTGATCCTTCACATTTCCCCAAATGACTTCAGCGTTTATATTGCCTTCACTGTCTTTTGTGAAGTAACCAAACGAATTTTCGAAGCCCGCTTCGGTGCCTTCCATAGTGACATCAATAGTCCCTCTGAAGTTACTTACATCGTAGTAACCCGTATCAGGATCGAGTTCAGGTACGCCACCCTTGGCGTTGTCGCCACCAAGAATGACATCGTCGCCACGACCACCGCGCAATATATCGGTTCCGTCACCCGTTAGGCCATCGGTGGTAACAGAAGTGACGTAGTAGTCACTTGAATCGGCATTAGCGTTTCCGTTTTTTTCAAATGCAGGACCAATGGCAGTAAACTGAAGTTCATCAAAGGCTTTAAAGCCAGTCTCATCAGGACCGATGTTTAGATAACCGCTGTTGTTATTGCCATCCGCTAAATCGCTCGCAATGAAATCGCCCTCAGCGACCAGAATACCTTCTCGATATGCTGCCCAATGGCCAGCCTCATCTACGCCATTGTCGCCTTCATTTAAGTAGAGGTTGGATATACCGACTTTAGCAATCATTGTATGTTCGTCTAAGCTGACAGAAAACATCTCTGATGCACCTTCACCAGAACCGCCGTCGTAGCTGAAGCCAATTTGAGCAAGCACGCCAGCCTCTGCTGCGCCATCTACCCCATAACCTGTACCGCCAGAACTTGCATTACCTGTATCAACGGTACCGACAGATCCATCAGCGTTGTAGGCGGTTGAATTTGCTGATAGGTCGACGGATGTCGTTGGCTCCGCTAATTCAAACTCGCCGGTTCCTTCGTTAAACGACAGCGCTTCAAAGTTATCGCCGATAATTACGTCATTCCCTTTACCGCCTCGAATCAAGTCGTTCCCAGCGGCGCCTTCATTTGCAGCGTCTGGCCCGTTATCACCAATGAGCACATCGTTATGCAGTACCTGCTTCAATGACACATTATCAATCAGAGCCCCAAAGGTGTCTTCTGCGCCGTCGGCAATAAAATTGAGTGAGTAATTTCCTGAAGAGAGATCGACATCTTCGCTAAACAGATCCCAATCATCATCGACGCCGTCAATGTCTTGGAAAGACTTCTCGAATACAACGTCGGTGCCCGCCATTATTTGGACTGTGAAAGGAGCGGTGGTGCTATCGCCTCCTTTATTACGGAAAGCGTAGGAAAAATCGAGTTGATATATACCGTCGTCATCGACCGTAAATGTTTGGGAGACGGTTGAATTTGAATTCGCGCCATGCGAGTCTAATTCTAAGAAGTGACCACTGGCGATATCAGTCCCGTAACCATCTGCTGGGACACCGCCATGCAGTTGTTCTTGAATCTCGATACTGCCAACCTCGGCGTTCCATGCACCGGCGCTTGGCGCTGTTCCCCATGTATTGCCAAGGTCAAAAGCTTCAAAATCACCATCGCTGATTAGGTTTTCGCCAAATTCTGCACCAGCGCCTCTGTCACCATAAATAATGTCATTGTTCGCACCGCCTTCAACATAATCATCACCGGCACCTGCAACCACAATGTCGTCAACACACTCTTCTCCTAGCGCTTCTAAATCTTTATCGCGTGCCGCGCTTAAATCGCGGTTAACGCCGGCTTCATCACCAGCATTGAGCGAATGATTCCAAGCTTCAACCACATCGTTTCCGGCACCTGCTTTAATTGTGTCCGATCCACGTCCAGCAGCGATAAAGTCATCGCCGCTGCCGGCATGCACAATGTCGTCGCCTTTACCGGCTCGTACTTCGAGGTTATCGCCGCTGAGGTTAGAAAGGTCATTGTTGACATCTCTAGATTCTGGGGGGGGGAGGTTAGGACCATCTACTAGTATATTGGTATCATTGCTACCATTACTTTTCAGTCCTGCTGCTGTATTGGTTACTTCTGCCATCGTTTTTTCCTCACATATCATTCGATACATAGAGGCAGCCCAGCCATCTCGGCTTCATCCCTGAGATCTGGAGCTTTCCGTCCTCACCTCACGATGAGTTTGGCTTTATCTTCTTTGTGCGCTTGGTTAAATTTCTCTCATTGCCTTATAGGCGCTCACAGAGAGTGGGTTGAGTAGATACTCGAGCGGTGTTTGTTGCTCAAGTAATATCATCACTTCTGCGGGCATGCCCGGATACAATGAGATGTTTTCTAATGCTTCTAGCTCAGACTTATCTAACGATACTCTCGCTAAGTAAGCAGAAGATCCTGTAGCTTGATCGCTAATGCGGTCAGCCGAAATATGGACTAATTTTCCACGAATCGGTGGTGTTTTACGGAAACTGTATGCAGTCAGTCTTACTTGGGTATCCAAGCCAATTCGTAAGGCTTCAATGTCTTCTGGCTTGACTAACGCTTCTACAATCAACTCGTCATTTTGCGGAACCAATTCCATTAAGGTTTCACCGGGTGGAACAATGGCATTTTCGGAGACCACATTAAGTCCAACCACCACACCACTTTGAGGTGCTCTTATTTCAACCCGGGTAAGAATATCTTGAGCATTGACCATAGCTTCTCTGGTTTCATTCAGCTTTCGTTCTAAATCTTGTATCTCTTCGCCGAGCGTTTTGGCGTAAGTATAATCCGCGTTGATCAGCTCTAATTTCGCTTCGGCGATGGTGCGCTTGGCGTGTCCGATTCTAGCTTTGAGGTCAGCAACGTTACCTTGTAATTGAGAGCGTTCTCGCTGTAAATCCAATAAGCGAGATTTGGATGTGTTACCGGAAACAAGCAAATCTTGGTGCATTTGTACCTGTTCTTCTAAATACTTCAGGCTTCGATTTCCGGCTAAGAATCGTTGTTGGAAGCCTTGCAGATCAAGTTTTGATTGCTCGACTTTTTGCTGTAACACATCGGATTCACCGGATTTTAACGATTGTCTTTTGCTGAAAAGTTTACTCTGCGTATCAAGTAAGCTTGATACGTTTGGGTCACTCATAAGGGAGAGTAATCTCATATCAAATTGAATTTCTTGATGACTCGCTAACTCTGATTGTAAGCGGTTCAGCCGCGCTAAATCACTTTGCCACTGAGCTCTTAGCCTTAGAAGCGATGCTTGAGCTTGTGTGTGACTTAACGTGATGAGCAGTTCGTCTTTTTGAACATGGTCGCCGTCAGAAACATGGACGATTTCTACAATCCCGCCTTCTAAGTGCTGAATGGGTTTTCGCTTTGATTCTACGATAATCACGCCTGGCGCAATGGCAGCAGAAGAAAGCGGGGCTAGGTATGCCCAAGCAGCAAAGCCACCAAGAGTAGTCACAAGAACTAACCAGATGAACACCTGTATTTTGAATGTAGAAAAGATCAGTTTTCTACCATCGTCGAAGTGAATACCTTTATCGTCATGATGAATACTAGCCATTCGACACCTCCGAGGAAGCGACATTGAAGAGCGACCGGACAACTTTACTCGCTTCGCCTGCTTGCGTTATCTGGCCGTTTTTCAATTCAACAACCCAATCGACATGTCTGAGTAAGCTTGGGTTATGCGTTACCATCACGACAGAAATGGATTTCTCTTTCGCCAATTGTAATAGCGAAACAAGAAACTCTTCGCCTTCTTTGTCGAGATGGGAATCAGGCTCATCAAGCACGAGTAGCTTAGGTGAGAAAACCAATGCTCTTGCGATGGCAAGTTTCTGGGCTTGTCCACCAGATAACTGATGACCAAAAGAACCGATAATCGTTTCATATCCATTCGGTAAGGCGACAACAGCATCATGCACACCGGCTTGAATAGCGGATCTGACGATTTGGCTATCCGTAACGTTGGAATCAAATCGGGCGATATTTTGTTTGACAGTGCCATGTAAAAAGTCGATGTGCTGAGGAACATAACCGACGGTGTGTTTGAACTGATTCAGATTCCACAACTCAACATTGAGTCCATCGATAGAAATGCCACCTTTTGAGGGCGATATGCCGTTAGTGATCATTTTGCAGATGGAAGACTTACCTGACCCGCTAGGGCCTATCAATGCGACTCGATTTCCTGATTCCAGTCTTAGCTTCAAACCATTAAGAGTCGGCTTGTTAAGTTTTTCAGACGCGAACCATGTGACGTTGTCGATGACCAGATCACCTTTAATTGTTTCCAACTCGGTTCGCTCGGTATGTTTAGTATGAGAAGCAAATTCCTTAGCTAAGCGTTTGTTTGCATCCAAACCAGTTTTCCATGCTTGAATACCACTAGAGAGCATCTCAATTGGCTGGAGTGCTCTCGCCATTAGGATTGAACCCGCAATCATTCCACCAGCAGACATGGCATTTTGAATGACTAGACTTGCTCCGACAGCCATGATGATGAGTTGAAGGACCATACGTATGTAACGAGAAAATGCACTCAGTGAACAGGTGGCTTGATCTAAATGGCTTCGAGACCAGCTCTTCTCCGCCAATATTTCTTGGTAGGTCTGACTTAAACCTTGTTGTTGATGTTGGCTAAAGATCGTGGCGTGTTTTTGAAAGCACTCGTCGTTTTTTCTTTGTGTTGCGAGCTGGCTTAAGTAAGTGGTTTTAAAGTGCTTAGATTTAACCCAATGAGAAAGCAATGTTGTCATGAGAATAAAAACAACGGCACCCACACCGACTAATCCTATATATGGATGAATCGCAAACATAATAATAAGAAAAAGGGGAGTGAATGGCAGATCAAACATGACAAAGTAGGCTGGAGAAGAGAGTAGGCTCTTTACCTCACTTATATCGTTGAACAGATGTTTTTCTTTTGATTTCGATGAGAAGGAGGTTTGTTCAAATAGCTGCTGAGACGCGATAAATTCAAATTTGATCGCTTTCTTTTGTGCATACTTGGCTCTAGACGCGTCAAGGAACGCTTGGGCTGTAAGTAGGAACACAGCAATGAAAGCCAAGAATAGAAGCGTATCTAAACTTTGACTTGAGAGGACTCGATCAAACACTTGAAGGCTGAATAAGGGAACGACTAACATCAATACGCTGATCGCTCCGCTGACCACCATCATCGGAAGTAAACTACGCAGATTAATTGGATTTATACCGGCCCAAGGCTTTGCGTCCATACAAAACTCTCTCCATTGGTTGTCCAAATAGTATAGATGGGCAGTGGCGAGAATGTGAACTATCTCAAGCTTTTTGAGTGGATTTGAGCTAAGTAAAAAAAATGCACAAGCTAAACAAAAGCTTGTGCATTTTTGATTTGAAATTTAATTTGGATTTTACTTAAACGTCGACCAAATCGGAGCGTGATCTGACGGTTTTTCAATGCCGCGTAGCTCGTAATCGATGCCAGCTTCAGTACACTTATCAGCAAGCTTTTGAGTCGCTAGGACTACATCAATACGCAGGCCGCGGTTGTCTACGAAGCCTTTTGAGCGGTAATCAAACCACGAGTATTGATCATTCACTTCAGGGTGCAGCAAGCGGAAGCTGTCTACAAAGCCCCAATCCATCAATGTTTTCAACCATTCGCGCTCTTCTGGTTGGAAAGAACATTTACCTGTCTTTAACCAACGTTTCGCATTAGGTTCACCAATGCCGATGTCTGCGTCGATAGGGCTGATATTAATGTCGCCCATCACAATCACTTGCTCATCTCTGTTGTGATAGTCGTTTAGGTAAGTCATTAAGTCTTTGTAGAACTGGCGTTTGTACGGGTATTTTGTTTCATGCTTGATGTTATCCCCTTGAGGGAAGTAGCCATTTAGCACGGTAACCTTTTCACCATTTTCATCTTCAAACGTCGCCATGATCATGCGTTTTTGATGGTCTTCATTATCTGTTGGGAAACCCTTCTGCACAGAGATAGGCTCTTGCTTACACAACATTGCCACACCGTAGTGGGCTTTTTGACCGTGGAAGTAAACCTTATAGCCCATTGCTTCAACATCAGCAATTGGGAAGGCTTCATCGTGCACTTTTATCTCTTGCAGACCAATCACGTCGGGTTGGTGTTTGTCGATAATAGCTTGCAGTTGGTGAAGGCGGGCTCTAAGACCGTTGATGTTGAAGCTAATTACTTTCATTTGTTTTTATACCTCTCGTAAACCTTTGTCACTGCTTGTTTTTAAAGGTTTTTGATTTGGTGGATTTCATGGTTCATCGTATTTAACCATGCTTAATAATTTCTGTCGCCACTTTGTAGAGACAAAATGGCGACATTAAATGATGTGAATACTTACAGTTACGTAGAATCTATTGAGTCTTAAGTAAATCCAAAAAGAACGCGTATTCAAGTGCGTCTTCTTTTAATCGTTTAAATCGGCCAGAAGCGCCACCGTGACCGGCTTCCATATCGGTTTTGAACAGCAATACGTTGTTGTCTGTTTTCATTTCACGCAGCTTCGCAACCCATTTCATTGGCTCAAAGTACTGCACCTGTGAGTCATGCAGGCCTGTCGTTACCAACATGTTCGGGTAGTTTTGTACCTTAATGTTGTCGTACGGTGAGTACCCCAGCATGTAATCGTAGTAGGCTTTATCGTTCGGGTTACCCCATTCGTCATACTCATTGGTGGTTAGAGGGATCGATTCATCGAGCATGGTTGTCACAATGTCTACAAACGGAACATGTGCACCAATACCACGGTACAGTTCTGGTGCTTGGTTGATGATTGCTCCCATCAATAGACCGCCAGCAGACCCCCCAACGGCGAACACTTTATCTTTCGCGCCGTAGCCTTCTTCAACAAGCTCTTTGGTTACATCAATAAAGTCGTTGAACGTGTTTTGCTTGGTCAGTTTTTTGCCATCTTCATACCAAGGGCGACCAAGCATTTCTGAACCGCGGACATGTGCGATGGCATAAACAAAACCTCTATCCAGTAGGCTTAGGCGAGTTGAGCTGAAGGTAGGTTCAATCGTAGAGCCGTAAGACCCATAGCCGTATTGGTAGATTGGGTTAGTGCCGTCTTTCTTAAATAAGTCTTTACGATAAACCAAAGAGACAGGAACTTGCTTACCATCGCGAGCCGTAATCATGATTCGCTCTGATTGATAGTTATCCGCTTCGAAATCACCTAATACGGGTGTTTGCTTCATGAGTTCGGATTCACCTGTACTTAGGTCGAAATCATAGTAAGTACCTGGCGTGGTTAAGCTGCTGTAATAGATACGAACTTTTGCGTTATCTAATTCATAGTTACTCGTTAGGTAAGCGGCAAATGCGGTGTCGTTAAATTCAAGTGGAAACTCGTGGCCTGTTGAGAGTTGGCGAACTTTCACTGTAGACAAGCCATCCGCGCGTTGCTCGTAGACAAGATGGTCATCAAACAACTCGAAATCTACAAGCTGAGTATTATCGTCTGCTGGGATGACATCGACCCATTTTGAGCGATCATGCATCTCTTCAGCTGTGACTTTCATTAAACGGAAATTGACCGCTTGGTAGTTGGTGTAGATGTAATACCAATCACCTAGCTTAGCGATGCTGTACTCTATGCCGGTCTCTTTTGGGTAGAAAGCCTCAGCTGTAGCCTTTGGGTTGTTGGCATCGATGACTGAGACACCGCTGGTTTCTGTGCTCGAATGCCAAATGTAGACCTGTTCACCATCTTTGCTTTTACTCAAAGAGGTGTAGTAAGCACTATCGGTCTCTTCGTAGATTAACTGATCGCTTGCTTGAGCGCTGCCTAAAACGTGGCGGTAAACTTGATAACCCAGCAATGTTTGTGGATCTTTTTTGATGTAGTAGAAGGCTTGGTTGTCGTTTTGCCACGCGATTGCACTTGAAGCGCCTTCAATTTCATCTTTTAGGTATTCACCTGTTGTGAGGTCTTTGATCTTGATGGTGTAAATTCGTCGGCTCAGCGTATCTTCGCCATAGGCCAACAAGTTTTCGTCTGGGCTGATCGTTAAGCCACCAATACTGAAGAATTCATGCTCTTTTGCTAGCTCGTTAACATCTAAGATGACTTGCTTGTCTGTGCCTAAAAAGTTTTTTTCACGCAGGTGAACTGGGTATTCGTTGTCGCCTGTGACCTTATTCGAGTAGTAGTAACTGCCTTTGCGAACCGGTACCGAATTGTCGTCTTTTGCGATTCGGCCTTTGATCTCTTGAAATAATTGTTTTTGTGCTGCTTCTGTATGTTTTAACACTGTATCTGCGTACTGATTCTCTTGCTCAAGCTGTTGCAAAATCTCTGGATCTTGGCGTGCATCATCGCGCATCCAGTAGTAATCATCGATTCGGGAGTCACCATGAATCGTCATTGCGTGAGGGACTTTCTTAGCAACGGGTGCTTGGGTTTGCTGAGCGACGAGCTGTGATTGAGCGTAGTGGTTCATGGTTGATATTCCTTGATTGCTGCATCCGGCGACAAGCGCTATTGATACGACTAATGTGGTTAAAGCGATACGCATCTATATATCCCTAGTGTGCACCTTACTCTTTTTGATGCCAGCATCCTTTGTTGTGAGAGTTCAGGTACGTTGGTGTTGTTCCAGTGATATTATTTATAATTGGATTCTAGATATGCACCTTCATCGTAAGTGTCTGTTATTGTTTTCAAAAAATCAAAGCAATGTTAAATGAAATTACTGATACGTGAGAGTGGAAGGAATAAATGTGCAACAAAAAGGGACACACTTTTCAGTATGTCCCTTTCCTTTGTTTAGCAAGATTCGAGTTTTACGTTAAATAGCCAATGGCATTTCGTTTGAGTGGTCAGGTTTACGATTAACCCAACGTAAACCAAGCATAGCGATGAATGACATAGCAATCATCAAGCAACCGAGTGGCAGTTGGTCTTGAGCTGGGAAGAACGATGCCAATAGTGTTGCGATGCCAGCACCTAGATTTTGCATACCACCTAAAATCGCACCTCCAGTACCAGCGTGGTACGGGAATGGCGAAAGTGCCCCTGTTGTTGCTGCTGGGAATAATATGCCAGCGCCCAAGAAGTAAATTGTGGCACCGCCAATCAAAGTTAATGCTGTTGTTTGACCAAACAGACCCGGTATCAATACCACTGTTGAGCCTACCAATATCGCAACCAGACCAACATTCAATGCACGGCGCTCAGAGCGACGTTGTGCGATGTAACTAGATAAGCCTGCACCGACTAAGTAACCTGGAATAGGCAAGACAAACAGCAAGCTTACTGTGGTTGCCGGTAAGCCAAGTACGCCACCAAGCAACACACCTGCCGCTGCTTCAAATACGGCTACACCAGCAAAGGTTGCGACTAATACCAATAAGAAACCTTGGAAACGTTTATCAGACAGAACGAACTTGTAGCTGTTGGCAACCGATTCATGCTTGCGTCGTTCTTTCGGCAGTGTTTCCATCATGCTCGTCATCATAGTGATCACAACAGCAATACCAAACAGCGCAAGGAATAAGTAGCTAGAACGCCAGCCGAAAACTTCTGTTAGGTAACCACCCAGTACAGGAGCCATCAATGGTGAGAAAATCACACACATGCTAATCAAGCTGTTTGCACGGTGCAGCTCTGCGCCTTCAAAACAGTCGCGAGTCAATGTACGAGACATCGCACCACCACAACCGATGCCCAAACCTTGGATAAAGCTGCCCGCTAAGAACCATTCATATTCGTGAGCGAACAATGCTACCAAAGTACCGATGATGTAGATGATCAAACCAATCACGATGATCGGTTTACGACCTAGGCGATCTGAAAGTGGGCCGTAAACAAATTGCGACAGACCATAAGGGATCAAGTAACACGCCATCACTGCCTGCAGTGAAGATGCCGAAACTAAGAACTCACCTGCCATATGACCGATAGAAGGCACGTACATCGTTTGAGTCATTTGACCTACGGCAGTCAGAATAGCGATTAAAAAGGTAAGTTTCGCTAATGGAAACGAGGCGGACATTTGCGTATCTCTCCAAAAATTAAGACGTAAAAAGCCTTAGCGCTCCATTAAAGGAGAGCCAAATGAATAAAGTGTTCAGGGAATCTAGGCGTGAGATATTAGAGCTTGATTGCGGGCTTAGCAATCAAAAAGTGTGAAGTTGATCAAGATAAAAATCTATAACTTGGATTATAAAAACTAATCCGAAGTTACTGCATTTTAAAGAGGGAGAGGGTGGAGTGGGCTTCCTTTAAATATCGATGTTCTGGCTATGTCCAAAGCGCTAAAACCTAAGCAACACAGCTAATGATTATATGAGTACATCATTTGAAATCACAGAAAAAAGGAAGAAAACACGCTCTATTAACATTTGTATAAACTTTCGTTTTATATGTAAGCAATTTGTGCTGTAATTATCCGCTAAGCTATTCGTCTAACTCATTTACATTGTGTACAGCAATTCGTTGTCGATGTGATAGTTATGGTTATGGAAGTCTTTTGGCTTAAATAAGGATATTAAATGCGCTCTCTATCGGTACAGTGGAAAATAACCCTCTTAGCAGGTTGTTGTTTAATCATTACGTCACTGTCTCTTATTGGTTTCTCGATCTACAACGCGACGAGCAATCAACAAGTCATCAAATCTCAAAGTTCAGAATCAGTTATCAATAAAACTCAGCAGTTGCTGGCGTCTGTTTCTCAGCTAAACGCTCAAGAAACTCAACGTTATGTAGACGAAGCTATTTACCGCGCAGAGATGCTTGCGGCCAGTGCTCAGTTTCTAAAAAACAATGCAGACGAAAACTTTACACCAAGTGAAGAGCTTCGTACCGCCTTGGATGAAATGGTTCGTCGCTCGGTTTTAAACTTCGACTCTATTCAAGGAGCGTATCTAGTTTTCAAGCCTGACTTGCTCGATAGTGAAGATGCGAATTATGTCGATGCTGATTATGTTGGTTCTAACGAAAAAGGTCGTTTTGCTCCTTACTGGAAGGTGGCAGATAACGGTGAAAATGTTCTAGCGAACGTTCTTTCAGAATCTATCTTGAATGATGACAGCAATAGCGAACGTTTTTACTGTCCTTTGTCTTCAGGGCAAACGTGTATTAGTACGCCGAGAGTCGTGAACAGTGGTGGTGTAGCACTACTTACGTCCTCTATTTCAGTCCCTATTTTGGTTGACGACGTTGCTATTGGTTTTCTTGGTATTGATCTAAGACTTGATGGTTTAACCAGTGTGATTACTCAATCTGACCAGAGCTTGTTTAACGGTGCGGGTAAAGCTTACGTGGTTAGTCTAGATGGTTCGGTCATCGCTTCTGATGATTCAAGCATTGCAGTCGGTTCAACTTTCCAAAGTGGCAATACAAACAGTGATTTAATGACCGACTTTATCTTTGGTGGTGAAGTGACAACGCAATGGAGCGAGAACGGTGAGTGGTTACTTGCCTTTGCACCTGTTGTTGCAGCTAACCAAACTTGGGGGGTGTTGTTTGAGATCCCAAGAGACAGTGTCGTCGCTGACGCAAATAAATTGGATTCCATCATTAGCACTAAGCTAAGTGAAGGCATCAAAACAGAAGTGATCGCCGGTACAGTGTTTATTATCTTTGGCTTAGCCATTATCGCGTTTGCCTCGTTGTCTATTGTGAAGCCGATTCGTCAGGTTGTGGAAAGGTTGAATGACATCGCTTCAGGTGAAGGTGATTTGACGCAGCGCTTGGAAGTGAAGTCTCAAGATGAAATCGGTCAGTTGTCAAAAGGATTTAACCTGTTCCTAGATAAGCTGCAACACACAATCAAAGAAGTCATTCACACCACAGAACAAGTGGCAAATACTACCAGCCAAGCGAAAGCATCAGCATCAAGTACTCGTGAAAGCAGCGAGTCTCAATTTAAAGAAGTGGATCTAGTCGCGACAGCGGCCGAAGAGATGACTCAAACTGCGGGCTTAGTGGTACAAAATGCAGAAGTGGCCGTTGATGCAGCGTGCGAAGCGAATCGTTCTGCTCAACAAGGGCAACAAGTCATCGAACTTTCAGCAGGTGAAATGAGAAAGCTGGTGGAGCGTATGTCGAGTGCTGTTCCTATTGTTGAAGAATTGGCAAAAAATAACGGAAACATCACCGAGATCTTAAGTGTGATTGAAGGGATCTCTGAGCAAACTAACTTACTGGCATTGAACGCGGCGATTGAAGCGGCTCGTGCTGGCGAACAAGGTCGTGGGTTTGCGGTTGTTGCGGATGAGGTAAGAAACCTCGCAAGTCGCACCCAGTCATCGGTTGGTGAGATCAGAGCGGTGATCGACAAGGTTCATGCTGGAACTCAAGATGTCGTTGAAGCAATACAAGAAGGCAATATCCTAGCTAACGATACAGCACTACACGTTCAGAAAGCAGTTGAAGATCTGGGGTCGATCTTTACTTCTATTGAGGCGATCAGTGATATGAACAGTCAGATCGTTCGAGCAGCCGAAGAGCAACAATCGGTTTCCGGTGAAGTAAATCAAAGCGTGGTTAATATTCGCGATTTGAGTGCGAAGATCTTGGAGCAAGCCGCGGCTTCTGAGCAAGTCGGCAATGAAATTGACCAACTGTCTCAACAACAACAGAAGTTGGTCAATCAGTTCAAGGTATAAGCATTAAGCCTTAACCAGTTCTTGAATAGAAAAAGGGACAAATGAAGATTTCATTTGTCCCTTTTTTAATTGTTTATTTAGAGGCTATGCAATAACCAGCGGTTGACGCTGCTTACTCTTCGATAAACCAGTAGCCTTTGTTGACCAATTCAGTCACGACAGTTATGCCCGAAGGAGATAGGGCAGTAGCCGAGGTAATCATGGTCTCATCGCAAAGTATGTTGAGTAACGAAGAATCCGCTTCATCAACCTTAACCACTTCGCCATTGATGTAAGCCGTGTTGCTTTCATTTTCGTGGTAGAGCGCCTTTAAGCCTGATACTCGGTGAATCTCACCTTCAGACTCTATGTGTTGAGCGATCTCTTCTTGAGTCCATAGTGGCTCTGGAGCAACGATATCAAGCTGGTGGCGTGATTGGCTTAGCAGACAACCCATGAATTCACTGATGGTTTCAGGTTGCTCTAGTGCAGATTTCAACATGCCTGCGAGATTACTTAAATCCGATGAACGAATTTTTCCGTAGCCTTCTTGCATTTTGAATTCTGGATCGTGCAGGTGTACGTCACCCATATCATGAGCAAGCACAAAATCGGCAAAGTTGCTGATCAGTTCTTGTTCTTTAGGCGAGCGGTAGCCAATAGAGTAGCTCATTGACGGCTCTAACGTGCTCCCTTCATGTGGGAAACCTGGTGGGATATAAAGGATATCGCCCGGCTCTAAAGTTTCATCAATGATTGGGTCAAAACCTTCAATTTGACGAAGTGCAGACGCTTGAACAGTCTCTTTGTATTGGCCAACATCTTTAGCGCCAACCTTCCATTGACGTTTGCCTTGACCTTGAATGATGAAGACATCGTATTGATCAATATGTGGGCCTACGCCGCCTTCAGGTGCTGAGTAGCAGATCATGAGATCGTCGAATAACCAGTTTGGTAACGCTTGGAACGCCTCAGTCAGCTGATTTGCGCCTTGGTGCCAGTGGTTCGCTGCTTGAACGATCAGTTGCCAATGAGTTTCGGTTAATTCGCCAAACTTTTCTTCAGAGAATGGGCCGTGTTCTGCAGTCCACTGATTGTCGAGGTTAGAGACAAAGCGAGAATCCACTTCTTCTTCCATCGATAAACCAGCAAGTTCTTCCGGCGAAATTGGGTCGACGAAGTTTTGGAAGCCACCCTTTAAGATGGTTGGTTTTTTATGCCAGCAGTTTTCAAGAAACTCGGGCATAGAAAAGCTGAGTTGGTACATGTGAATCCTGTATATTTTTATGCTAGATGCTAGATGCTAGATGCTAGATGCTAGATGCTAGATGCTAGTTTGGCTTGTAAATCTTGCTGGACAATTTTGATTGCTTCTAACGCGACTTTTGGATCGATTTCGTTGCTTTCGAGCAGATAGATCAGGTCGACAGCTAACTTAACTTCTTCTGGTGCGTTATCCAGTGGTGATGGTGTGTTATCAGTGTTCATTTCGCTTAGGGTTCTCTAAGTTAATCAGTCTCTCAATATTTTTCATTGAGTCTTCACAGCGTTCTAATCGCTCTTTTGCTAACTGCCAAGCCTCTTCCGCTTTTTTCTTACTGTGGCGAGGCGCAGAATCAAACGCTAACTTTCGTACTCGTACTAAATCGACCAATCGCTTTTGCCAGTCTTGGTGCTGGGCGAGTTCGTTGTATAGGTCGTTCAGGGTTTTCCCTGACTTGCTTTTTCGGTCCAAGCGTAAATCGTGGTTGGCTAACTCTCTTTGGATTGCTGCAATCTGATTGGTCAGCTTTTCTGTCAGGTAGTTGGCTCTGGACGCGGTCAGTTGATTTGAGGTTTGTTCACGTACAATGGTGCGGTACGTTGCCTGAGTTTCAAGTGCATAGGGAAGCAAAACAGAGGCGCCGCATTTAAATAAGGCTCGGTCAAACAAGGCTTGATGATAAGCCCCTCGAGATTTGTCAACCTGCGAGCAATGGCCAATCAAGGTATCAATAACACTTTTTAGCTTTGAAAATTGATTCATTTCACTTCCCGTTGGCTACTGCCTATAAGTTCACAAACCAAGCTTCGTATGCCAGTTTAATTGCAAGTACGCTTACAACTGTAACAAACACAGGTCTTATAAATGTAGCACCGAACCGAATAGCAGAGTGAGCGCCAACAAATGCACCGGCCATCAAACAAAGGCCCATGGTTAAACCTAGAACCCAATCAATATGACCAAGAATCGCGAAGGTCACCAAAGAGGTAAAGTTACTGGTAAAGTTCATGGCTTTGGATAGACCAGAGGCAAGTAAGATGTTTAAGCGATAAAGCGCCATAGAGCTTACCGTCCAAAACGCGCCAGTTCCTGGGCCAGCAACCCCATCATAAAAGCCAAGAATGAATCCTTGGTACTTTTGTTTTCTCTTAAGCACAGGGCATGGCTTAGGAGACACATTATGGCTCACATCTGGAGTCTTATGAAAAATGGTATAGACCGCTGCGGCAAGAATGACTAACGGCAATACCTTCTCTAACCACTCGGTGCTAATGGCATCAACAGTGAGTGTGCCGATGGTCGCACCTATTAAAGTAGATATGAATGCATTGACCCAACACTCAGGCTTGAACAGCTTTTTACGGTAGTAAGTGAATGCAGCTGTAGATGAAGCGAAGGTTGCTGCAAGCTTGTTAGTACCCAATGCGATGTGTGGCGGTAAACCAAGTGACAGTAAAGCTGGAACGGTTAACATCCCTCCGCCACCTGCGACAGCATCAATAAAGCCTGCTGCAAATGCAACCAGAGCAAGTATGACCAACATGGTTGGCTCAATCATTTCCATAAATAGCTAGTGTTCTCGTTATCGGCTGATAGGGCAGCCACATGAAAAATCTATGGATTAGTCATGTTGGGTTGTGAATGCAAGGGCCTAGCGATGAAGGCCCATAACTACCTCAAGGGCAGGGGATATTAGTATTTTATTGTTCTTTTAAAAGGCGGTAGTGAATCGAGTAGGGACTTTCCGTATCGCTTCGTTACTATGCGTCTATCAAGGATCGTGACTTTACCAGAATCTCTTTCCTTACGCAGTAGTCTACCCACAGATTGAATAAGCTTTTTACTCGCATCTGGAACAGTAATCTGCATAAAAGGGTTACCACCGCGTGATTCAATATATTCTGAATGTGCTTGCTCTACGGGAGAGGTAGGAACACCAAAAGGAATCTTGGTAATAACGAGGTTTTCAAGAAGCTCACCCGGTAGATCAAGACCTTCAGAAAAGCTGCCAGTTCCAAAAAGAACGCTGGTTTTACCTTGGTCTATTAGCTTTTTATGTTTTTTTAGAATTTCAGTTCGTGAAGTATCGCCTTGAACCTGCAATGCCCACGACTTTTTAACGAAATCTGTTGTTAAAGCCTCTGCAACTTTGTTCATTTGCCAGTAAGAAGAGAATAGAACGAGATTGGCTTTTTTGTCTTCTATTACCTTAGGCAAAATTTCAATAAGATATTCGGTAAACTGAGGTGCTTGTGGTTCGTACTTCATTGCCGGAACGATCAACTCAGCTTGATTCTGGTAATCAAACGGTGATGCCAAAGCCAAAAATTGTACGCCATCTTCTGCTTTTTGGCTGATACCTGCTTGATGACAGAAAAAGCTGAAAGAGTTGAGCGCCCTCATGGTCGCAGATACTAATACGGCACCCACACAGCGGCTCCAGATTTGTTGATCCAGTTGCCAACCTACCTCTAGTGGCGAAACATTCACAACGAAATCGCCTTCGCTTTCTTTGTTAAGTTCGAGCCAACGAGCCAAAGGAGCACCTTTTTCTCTCTTCGGTTCAGCCATTAAGCGCCAAACTTGAGCAAGGTTCTCTGTTCTTTGTATATAGAAGCCAATTTCTGCCAGTGCCGGCTCTGCAAGCTTTGCTGAAAGCTCGCCGTCTTTAACTCGTTCCGCAATCAGGTCTGCAATCTTCGCAACTGCTTGGCTCGCCTTTTGTGTGAGTTGCTTGAGGTCTTTTGATTCATTCTCAAGCCACTCAGGTAAGTCGCCATGTTCGAAGCGATACAAGCCGTCTTCAAAGTGGTTAGCGTCAAACTGTTTACTCATTTGAGTCAGGGTAGGGATCAGCTGTTGCACTGAGTCTTGCAGCTCATTTCGAAATCGATGGACACGTTTCTCGTCAGCGAGGCCTGAAAGCTTAGTGATTGATTGATTCAAACGCTCCAACCACGATGCTGCGCCTTTTAAGCTCGCAGCCGCAGAAGAGTGATCTCTGGCTACATGCGGTAAATGGTGAGCTTCATCGAATATATAGATGCTATTTTCTGGTTCAGGCAGTATCACGCCGCCGCCTAAGTCTGCATCAGCCATCACTAAACTGTGATTGGCGATAATCACGTCTGCTTTATCTAGCTCTGAGCGAGCTTTCTGGAAAGGGCAGTCTCTATGCGTAGGCATACTGTTGTTACAGCTGTGCTTATCGCTGACAATCATCTGCCAAATCATGTTGTCGATGGGTTTTGGCCACGAATCACGGTCACCATCCCATTTACCTTGGGTTAGGCTACGATACATGGTTTGAAGTTGGTCGATATCCTTCTTCTTTGGCTTAGATTCGAACATGGCCATTTGTCCGCCATCAACCCCGCAGGCAGCGGCTAGCTTTTCGGAACAACAATAACGCTGTCTGCCCTTCGCTAATATGAAAGAAAACTCTCGATCAGTCAGTCTTCTATATAGAGGGAGATCTTTATTGACGAGCTGTTCTTGTAGCGCAACCGTCGCCGTTGATATGACTATTTTTCGGTTATTGAGCACAGCGACAGGAATAGTTGCCATTAAATAAGCCAGTGATTTCCCGATCCCGGTTCCCGCTTCTGCAACAATCATGCGATTACTTTTGTGGTATTGACCACAAAGTGTCTTCGCTATTTCTGCAACAAGGTAATTTTGAGCACGTCGAGGTACAAAGTTGTCCAACTGATCTTGGAGGTTTTGATAACTGGTGCGAATAGATTTTTGAATTTTAGTAGTTAGCATACTGTGACCTACGTAACGGAGCGAGGATAGTAGCACATATCACTAGTCGGTACATTTACGGTGAAATAGCTTGCTTTTGAATCAAAGGTAGATCTTGTTCACAAAAAAAAACTGAACCATCAGGAACTTAACTATTTTATTTATGTTGCGAAATATAAATATTAAAAAAGACTTGCTTGTAGGTGTTAAATCCTGAGGTGTGGCGTTTTTACAAGTTGTTTGTGGTGTTAAATGCTGTTTTGTTCTTTTTTTGGATTATTATATTTCCTGATAAAACTAAGGATAAGCTGCTCGTAAAACTATGAAAAAAAATGTAAGTGATTGATTTTGATTGCTTTGTGTTTTTTTTAGGTTTGTTTTTAGTTTATTTGACACGCAGGATAATCTTTTGCAATCTAGACCTCGAAATTTAGTGACGGTGATTAACCAACAAAGAGTGGTAATGACCAGTCATAAAAATAAAAGGGAACCGGGCAAGGATCTCCCATTCTTAGAAAAGGCAGTGGATTTATTATGAAAAAGACTCTATTAGCACTAAGTGTTATGTTTGCAGCAACATCGGCACAAGCAATCGAAATTTACAACCAGGAAGACTTATCTGTTAACCTAAGTGGCGACATCGAAGTTGTTTACGTTAAAGGTTTTGCAAAAGATTCAGAATTCCAGCAAGAAATTCAAGATGCTGACTTTGGATTTGATGTTCGTTATGCGCTTAATGACGAGCTAACTTTTGGCGGTTATTGGGAGTTTGATGGAGCATCTGGTGAAGTAACTGGCGGTTCTTCTACATCTGCAGATGTTGGTGATGTCTATGTGGCTTTATATACTCAAAACTACGGTTCTGTGAAGGTTGGTCGTACGTGTGGCGCGCTAGACGATGCTGGTGTTGGTTCTGATTACCAGTTTGGTGTGAGCTCTTTCTTCGAAAATGGTAGTGAGTTCTGTCAAGATGAAATGATTCGTTATGATATCGATACAGGGACATTCTATGCTACAGCATCTCTTGCTCAAGATGAGAATGACAGCACAGATGCTCTTGGCAAAGATGGAGCGTATTACGATCTTAAACTTGGTGGTCGTGTAGCTGATTTTGATTTCACTGCATACTATGGCTACGCAGAATTGGAAAAGATGGCGCCTGGCGCGGACGACGCTATTTGGGCATTAGAAGCTCGTTTCTCTGGCGTTGAAAGCTTGAATCTTGAGTTGGGCTATTACGCGACAACAATGGATACAGGAGTTGTAAAAGTAGATGCAGATACTATCGCTTTTGCTGCTGATTACACTATTGATGCAGTAACTATCGGTGCTGGCTACAGCACTTCTGATAGTGACAACAATGACAATGACGCCGACAACTGGTTTGTAAATGCTGGTTACGGCTTTGCTCCGAACACTACGGCTTACATTGAAGTTGGTGGTACAGACCAGAAAAACACGGACACTGGTGTTGCTGTAGGTGTTAAAGCTAGCTTCTAATTGAGTTTAGTTAAAAACTTTCTTATAAAGCCACCTCAGGGTGGCTTTATTTATTTTTACAGTTTAATATTTCATATAATAATTACTTAATTATTTTTGGCAACGTGCCTGATGAAAGGAGTCAATCTCTGTGATGTTTAAAAAGCAATTATTCTTTGTTTTAACTATGCTTGCATTTTCTGCACATGCTATAACTCTGGTTCCTAGCAAAGGTGTCTCTGTTCTTTACATTAATGGTGTAGAGGCTGATTCTAAATTGGGGACGAATATAATAAGAAATGGTACGACTCAAGTTGTTGTCCGAATGGACAAAGAAGTTGGTCGTGGTAGTGGTAATAGCGTATTTACTTCTAAGCCATATTTATTAACGTTTGAAGCAGGTGGGAATGAAATTAAATTGGATCACCCGGTTGCTCGAAGTAAAAGCGAAGCGGAAAAAGCTTTCAGAAAGCAAAACCCCGATTGGCGTTTAACTCAAGACGGTAACGAACTTGTCTATCAACAAGAGTTACTTCAAGGCAAGAAAGGTCTACTTCCATTTATGGGAATGGACAAGCTTGTAAAAGAACATAACGATCAACGAGGAATCACGTTTGTCGATGGTGCGTTAGTCACTGCCACGACTACTGCGATAGCTCCTTCTCCAGTTACAACTCAATCGGATACTCCGAAACTAGATCTTAAAACTGCCCCAAGCGTTGTGGGAAGTGTTACTCAAAATGTCGAGCAATTGAAAGCTTGGTATCTAAAAGCTTCTAAAAAAGAGCGCAAAGAATTCCGTAAGTGGATGATTGACCAAGAGTAATCAATCTTCATGTGTAAAAAAGCGAGATATAATAAATATCTTGCTTTTTTATATTGCTATGAGTTAAATCTCTTTCCACTCACCAGGCTGCAGCTGCCCCACATTCATATTACCCATTGAGTAACGGATAAGACGCAGGGTAGGGAAGCCGATATTGGCTGTCATGCGTCTTACTTGGCGGTTACGTCCTTCAATGATTGTAATAGCCAACCATGTTGTCGGTATCGCGGCTCTGAAGCGTACTGGAGGGGTTCTATCCCACACAACAGGTTCAGACATCACCTCAACCTGAGCGGGCAGTGTCATGCCGTCTTTTAGTTCGACACCTTTTCTCAATTTATCTAAATCTTCCTCAGAAGGTGCGCCTTCAACCTGTACCCAGTAAGTCTTTGGGGATTTTGAGTTTGGTTGAGTTAGCTTAGCTTGAAAAATACCATCGTTGGTCAAGACCATTAACCCTTCGCTGTCGCGGTCAAGGCGACCTGCAGCATAAACGTCTTTCACTGGAATAAAGTCCGCTAGCGTTTTTCTCCCTTCGCCATCTGTAAATTGGCTTAGAGTATCGAAAGGCTTGTTGAACAGAATTACTTTGCGATCCTCGAGTGCTACCTTAGGTTTTGTGTTGGTAGGCTTGCCTTTATATCGGTGCTTGCTTGAGTGAGATTTGTTGTGCGAATTGCCAGTGTTATTCTTATCACTGCTTCGGCTTTGTCTATTACCGCTTTGTTTTAATGTTGCACCAGAACGAGCCGGTTTGTCTGAACGAGATGCGCTGCGTGAGCGAGTAGACATGTTAACTACCTTGCAAAAATGTAAACGAAGTGTGCTGAAAAGTTTTCACTGAAACGGAATTGAGCTATCATTTGCGCGCCTAAAAGACACAAAATAGAACAAGTTGATGGACTCTTAAGCCTGATTTGTTTAATTATACCTTCGTGTTTTATTATAACAACGCACTCACGGATTTGGTTCATGCTGTCATCAAGATTGTATGAAAAATAAGATAGAGTAAGACTATCGAGTAAGCAGTTTTCACTCTTAGAGTGGCTTACTGGTCAATTTATAACACGCTCACTACTTTAAATGAGCTTGTAAGAACTATAGGGAAATTTCATGCCTACTGAAAAACCAACGATCATCTATACCATTACAGACGAAGCTCCGGCGCTAGCAACATACTCTCTGCTGCCTATCATTCAATCTTTTACAGCTTCTTCTGGTATTAACGTTGATACTCGCGACATTTCACTTGCAGGGCGTATTATTGCCAACTTCCCTGACTATTTGAACGAAGAGCAACGTATTGGTGATGCATTAGCAGAACTAGGTGAATTGGCTAAGACACCAGAAGCAAACATTATCAAGCTTCCAAACATCTCTGCATCTGTACCTCAGCTTCAAGCAACAATCAAAGAGCTACAGTCAAAAGGTTACGCACTTCCTAATTACCCAGAAGAAGCAAACACTGACGAAGAGAAAGCAGTAAAAGCGACTTACGACAAAATCAAAGGCAGTGCAGTAAATCCAGTATTGCGTGAAGGTAACTCGGATCGCCGCGCTCCACTTTCTGTTAAAAACTACGCGAAGAAGAACCCACACTCAATGGGTGCTTGGTCTGCAGATTCTAAGTCGCACGTTTCAAGTATGGACGACAAAGACTTCTTCGGTAGCGAAAAGTCAGTAACCATTGAAGGTGCTACAGAAGTTAGCATTGAATTCGTTGGCAAAGATGGTGCGAAGAAAACATTGAAGCCAGCTTTTGCACTGCAAGATAAAGAGATCATTGATGCGTCAGTGATGAATAAGGCCGCTTTGGTTGCATTCTTCGAAAAAGAAATCGCATCGGCTAAAGAGCAAGGTGTACTGCTTTCTCTTCACTTGAAAGCGACGATGATGAAAGTATCTGACCCAGTGATCTTTGGTCACGCGGTTAAGGTTTACTACAAAGACGTATTTGCTAAACACGGTCAGCTGTTTGAAGAGCTAGGCGTTGATGTAAATAACGGCATCGGTGATGTCTACGCGAAGATTGATGCGCTTCCTCAAGAGCAGAAAGAAGCAATCGAAGCTGACCTGCAAGCGGTATACGAGACTCAGCCACCACTAGCGATGGTTGATTCGGACCGTGGCATTACTAACCTACACGTACCAAGCGATATCATTGTGGATGCATCTATGCCTGCAATGCTGCGTTCTTCTGGTCAAATGTGGGATCCAGAAGGTAAGCAAAAAGATACCAAAGCAATGATCCCAGATCGTAGCTACGCGAGCATTTACCAAGCGGTTATTGATTTCTGTAAAGAGAACGGCGCGTTCGATCCAACAACGATGGGTAGCGTACCAAACGTTGGCTTGATGGCTCAAAAAGCGGAAGAGTACGGTTCTCATGATAAGACTTTCATCCTTGAAGCTGCTGGTCAGGTTCAAGTTGTTGACGCTTCAGGCGCTGTGCTTCTTGAGCAAGACGTAGAGGAAGGCGATATCTTCCGTATGTGTCAGGTTAAAGATGCACCAATCCAAGACTGGGTTAAGCTTGCGGTAACGCGTGCTCGTGCATCGGGTGTTCCAGCGGTATTTTGGCTAGATGCGTCACGCGCACATGATGCTCAGCTTATCAAGAAAGTTGAAGCATACCTTCCTGAATACGATACCGATGGTCTTGAAATTAAGATCCTTGCTCCACTTGAAGCGACTCAATACTCACTGGTTCGTATCAAAGAAGGCCTAGATACTATTTCGGTTACTGGTAACGTATTACGTGATTACCTAACTGACTTGTTCCCGATTTTAGAGCTTGGTACATCAGCTAAGATGCTATCGATTGTTCCACTAATGAACGGTGGTGGTCTGTTTGAAACAGGTGCTGGCGGCTCTGCTCCTAAACATGTTCAACAAGTAGAGAAAGAAAACCACCTGCGTTGGGATTCTCTAGGTGAATTCTTGGCACTAGCGGCATCTCTAGAGCACCTGAGCGTAGTAACAGGTAACGCTAAAGCACAAGTTCTAGCTGATGCGCTTGATAAAGCGACGGGTGAGTTCCTTGATAACAACAAGTCTCCTTCACGTCGAGTAGGTGAGCTTGATAACCGTGGTAGCCACTACTATCTAGCGGCATACTGGGCTAAGGCGCTTGCTGAGCAAACGGCTGACGCTGATCTTGCTGCTGAGTTTGCAGGTGTGGCAAGTCAACTGGCTGAAAGTGAAGAAGCGATCGTTGCAGAGCTGAACAACGCTCAAGGTGTGGCTGGCGACTTAGGTGGTTACTACCTACTTGACGATGTATTGGTTTCAACACTAATGCGCCCAAGCTCAACGCTAAACGCGTTTATTGATGCATAGTGATTGGACTCATCGTTAGTCACTCATGAACGTGATTTGCTAACGAGTTGCTTAGGCTGATAGCTAAGTTATAGATAAAGTCAAAACGAAAGACGCTTTAACGATAATGTTAAAGCGTCTTTTTTCTGTCTAATACTTCTTAAGACCTAGCTTAAGGGGAGTAGCTCTTCGAGCTCATTGTCCAGTGAGCAACTTTAGAGCCCCCAAAACGAAAAAAACCGCTCACGTAATCCTGTGTTACAGGTATTAAATGAGCGGTTTCAATATTCTGTTTACCTGTCAGCCGTTAATGACGACTGATGGAGGTTAACATGAGTTTGCATTCGCCTATTTTGCGGCGCTGCCTTCTACAGGAACAACGGAGCTAGCATGCGAGCCTTTAGGTCCACTTTCTACTTCATAGTCGACCTGCTGACCAGCCTTTAAGGTTCGATAACCTTCCATTTGTATTGTGGAGTAGTGCGCGAAAATATCGCCGTCTTCACCTTCTGGACAAATAAAGCCAAACCCTTTGGCATTGTTAAACCATTTTACTGTACCTGTAGCCATGCTATACATCCCTCATGCATTTTGTTACTAACGTTGTTATATCAATTGTTGTAAGTGCGATTGATATCATTCCTACCAGCTAAAGAATTTCAGCTAATAGCTTGAATCTCGTACATTGCTTACGGAAATTAACGCTACCCTGCGTAATTATTCCTTATTGTTAATTTTTGAAGCGTGTTACTGATTTTAATTCATGTTGCAAAAGTGTATTAAAAAACCTTTTAGCTCCAATGTAGCTAATGATTGAGCACAGTCAATAGTAAATTGGTATAAAATTGATCAATTTTAATAACAAATCACATTCGAGATTAACCGCAAACTATTAACCAAATAGTAACTTAGCGGTAATATTATCGTTAGCATCAATAGTTATGGCGTCTTTTTAATCAATCACATATGTTAATCTTGTTAATCGAGATCTTTTATTTGCAGCGATGGAAATGGTGGATTAGGCTCAGTATAGAGGAATATTTTTTGGTACTGTTTCTAGGTGCAGTTTCTTAGTACACCGTAAAGCGTGAATGTGGTAAATTTGAGTTAGGTAAACACTCACGACTTCCGAAAAATAACCCTTAGCAAAGCGATATGAGCAGAAACTTTGAATGGGCATCTCCAGGCTCAGATTTACTGGAGAAAGAAGCAACAAAAGTAAAGCCACCGGCGATGTATAACGTTGTGTTGAATAACGATGACTACACGCCCATGGACTTTGTAATCGAGATCCTAGAGCGATTCTTCTCACTAGATATCGAAAAAGCAACGGAAGTGATGCTCAAGGTTCATTATGAAGGTAAAGCTATATGCGGCACATACAGTGCTGAAATAGCGGAAACAAAGGTAGCGCAGGTCACGATGTACTCAAAGGAAAATGAGCATCCGCTACTATGTACAATGGAGCAATTATAAATTGCTCGAACAACACTGTTGTTCCCTTAGGAGGTACTTATGCTAAATAAAGAATTAGAGACGAGTTTAAATGGCGCATTTGCTCGTGCGCGAGACAAGCGACATGAATTCATGACTGTCGAACACCTCCTACTAGCATTATTAGAAAATGATGCGGCCAAGGAAGCGCTCCAAGCTTGTCAGGCTGATCTCGATGCTCTTCGCAATGAGCTCGATATTTTTATCGATCAAACGACCCCACTTATCCCTGAAAGCGACGAAACTCGCGAAACTCAGCCTACGTTGAGCTTCCAACGAGTACTTCAACGCGCTGTTTTTCATGTTCAATCTTCAGGTCGCAGCGAAGTAACAGGTGCTAACGTACTTGTGGCTATTTTTAGTGAGCAAGAATCTCACGCGGCATATCTTCTCAAGAAAAACGACATTAGTCGCTTAGATATTGTTAACTTCATCTCACACGGTATTACCAAAGCGAGCAACGAAGGCGACAGTCCTTCATCATCCGATTCATTTGGTGGTGCAGAAAATGCTGAAGAAGCTAACTCTGAAGACCGTTTAGAAAATTTTGCTACTAACCTTAACGAAGTCGCAAAGCAGGGCAATATTGACCCACTAATCGGTCGTGACAAAGAGCTAGAACGCACTATCCAAGTTCTGTGTCGTCGTCGTAAGAACAACCCTCTGTTAGTGGGTGAAGCGGGGGTAGGTAAAACTGCCATCGCGGAAGGTCTTGCATGGCGCATCGTTGAAGGACAAGTGCCTGAAATCATTCAGAGCAGCGTAATTTATTCTCTAGATATCGGTTCACTGTTAGCCGGAACCAAATATCGTGGTGACTTTGAGAAACGTTTTAAAGCGATTCTTAAGCAACTGGAGAAAGAAGAAGACGCGATTCTGTTCATCGATGAGATCCACACCATTATCGGTGCCGGGGCTGCATCGGGTGGTCAGGTTGATGCGGCAAACTTAATTAAACCACTACTAAGCAGTGGCAAATTACGTTGCATCGGTTCAACAACGTACCAAGAGTACAGCAGTATTTTTGAGAAGGAGCGTGCTTTAGCTCGTCGCTTCCAGAAAATAGATATTATTGAACCATCGCTAGACGATACGACCAAGATCCTGATTGGCTTGAAGCCAAAATACGAAGCTCACCACGAAGTGCGCTACACCAACAAAGCGTTGCGTGCCGCTGTGGAACTGTCAGCTAAATACATTAATGAACGCCACCTTCCTGATAAGGCCATTGACGTAATCGATGAAGCGGGCGCTCGTAGTCGTTTGGCACCTGCAAGCCGTCGTAAGAAAACGGTAAGCGTGGCTGATATTGAGTCAATGGTTGCGAAAATGGCGCGTATTCCTGAAAAGTCAGTATCGTCTTCAGACAAAGATACACTCCAGAAACTGGATGAGCGCATGAAAATGTTGGTATTCGGACAAGACCCTGCAATCGATGTATTGAGTGAAGCGATTAAGCTGACCCGTGCTGGATTGGGTGCAGACAATAAACCTGTTGGTTCATTCTTGTTTGCTGGTCCTACTGGTGTCGGTAAAACAGAGGTGACTGTTCAGCTGTCTAAGTTGATGGGTATTGAGCTTCTGCGCTTTGATATGTCTGAGTACGGTGAGCGACACTCAGTGAGCCGCTTGATTGGTGCGCCTCCTGGTTATGTTGGTTACGACCAAGGTGGTTTGCTAACGGATGCCGTAATCAAGAACCCGCACTCTGTTGTGTTACTGGATGAAATCGAGAAAGCTCACCCAGATATCTTTAACTTGCTACTGCAGGTAATGGATAACGGCACGCTAACTGACAACAATGGTCGCAAAGCGGACTTCCGCAATGTGATTCTAGTGATGACGACCAACGCAGGTGTGGCTGAAACCGAGAAGAAATCGATCGGCCTGATCCAACAAGATCATGCGCCAGATGCGATGGGCGAAATAAAGAAGGTATTTACTCCTGAGTTCCGTAACCGTCTTGATAATATCATTTGGTTCAACAGCCTTGACCCAAGTGTGATTAGCCAAGTAGTTGATAAGTTCATTGTCGAGCTTCAGGTTCAACTGGACGCTCGTGGCGTGTCTTTAGAGGTTTCTGAGGATGCTCGTCACTGGTTAGCTGATAAAGGCTATGACAAGACCATGGGTGCTCGTCCAATGGGACGTGTTATTCAAGAGAAGCTTAAGAAACCACTTGCTAACGAGTTACTGTTCGGTAGCTTGGTTGATGGCGGTACGGTTAAAGTATCCCTGAAAAAAGACGAATTGGATTTCATCTATGTTGGTGCTAAAGAAGAGGTCATGCACTAACGAAGTGATTGATAAATCAAAGGCTTAAATATAAAACGCATGACTTAGGTTGTGCGTTTTTTTATGCTTGCGAGATGCGAGATGCGAG
>NZ_JBFRPK010000021.1:0-73629 GCF_041471965.1 Vibrio sp. 10N.261.51.A3 | reverse complement strand
CGAGATGCGAGATGCGAGATTGATGTGCTTGTGTAGTAAAAAGCTCAGGCAATAAAAAACGGAGCCTTAAGCTCCGCTTCTTATTGTATTCGCTAATTAAAAATTAACGAGCACGGAAGACGATGCGGCCTTTAGAAAGGTCGTATGGAGTCATCTCAACAGTTACTTTATCACCAGTAAGAATACGGATGTAGTTCTTACGCATTTTACCAGAGATGTGTGCTGTCACTACGTGACCGTTTTCAAGCTCAACACGGAACATTGTGTTTGGTAGAGTATCAAGGACAGTGCCTTGCATCTCGATTACGTCTTCTTTAGCCATCTAATCCTCTTTCGAAATTTGGCGGTTTTCAACGGCTTGATTGTGCCGTTAAAATCAAAATATGTAAAGTTGTCGCGTATTCTACCCTTGCCACCGCTGATTTACTAGCCTTTGATGACGTTGAAATCGTACTTTATAGTTCATCGCAGGGCATTCATCGATTTGATAACCCAAATATAACCATTGTTTTTGTTCTTTCTGGGCATGTTGGATCTGAAATAGAACGCCAAGTGTTCCCATCGAAATGTCTATATCAGGAGCGAAGAAGGTATAAAACGCGCTCGTACAGTGAGCCATGATGTCGGTTACGGCGATACCAACCAACTTGTTCTCATCATAGATGTGCATGAACTTTGTAGTAAGCCACTCATTTTTAGAGAATTGTAGAAACTCTTCTTTCTTGGGTGGGTACATGGTTCCCGAACGGTGACGAGCGGTGATATAGCGACTGTATAAGTCAAACCAGTTGTCATCCATCTCATCTTTCAGTTCCCAACGTAGTGATTTTCCTTTGTTAAGGATCCGTCGTTGGCTTTTGGAAAGCTTAACCTCAGGAATTGAAAGCCGAATCGCTTGGCATGCTGAGCAATTATCGCAATGTGGCTTATAAATGGTTGAACCACTGCGGCGAAATCCATTCGCAAGCAGAACTTCATAGTTATCTGAGGTGTGCATGTGTTCGTCAAGCGTGACCGCCACTCTCTCTTCGAAGTGAGGTAAGTAGCTGCAAGCGTGATTGTCTGTTAATCCAATTCTGATTTGTTGTAAATCTGGATTCATTAAGGCATTTCCTTTAGCCATTGGGTTTTAAAGCATGCATCGTCAACGGAGAACTCTTTGAGTAATTGCAGAGAGCCTAGGAATTCATCCCTATCAACCTCGATAGCGCCCAAGGATTCCAAGTGAGGGTTCATGACTTGGCAATCAATCAGTTGTCCGCCGAATCGGGTAAAGTGTTTACAAAAGTACCACAGCGCAATTTTAGAGGCATTGGTCTTTAGGCTGAACATCGATTCACCGCAAAAGACTTGGCCTCTTTGTAAGCCGTAAAGTCCACCGATCAGTTCATCATCTTGCCAAACCTCAACCGAGTGGCAGAAACCTAATGAAGCGAGTTTGCGGTAGGCTGACTGCATGTCGCTGTTTAGCCAGGTTTCTTCTTCGGGTCTTAGTGAAGAGCAATAACCAATTACTCTGTCCGTCGCTTGGTTGATGCTGACTCGGTAATTGTGCTTTCTTTGAAACTTTTTAAGACTTTTTGACGGTTCGAATGTCTTAGGATTAAATACCGCTCGCGGTGCAGGGCTCCACCAAAGTATAGGCTCACCTGGGCCATACCATGGAAATATACCTTGGCTATAAGCGTTTAAAATTCGCATTGGTGATAAATCACCACCGAAGGCGAGCAGACCGTTGGGGTCATCAAGCGCGTCGAAAGGCGAAGGAAACTCTATACTAGTAGTATCAAGTTCGGTTAGGTATATAGTCATAAGTACCGCATTACAGATTAATCACTGACCAAGAGGTCTTTAGGAGTTTTACCATGAAGAAGTTGCTTTGGATTTTACTTGTTTTGCCCATGTTGGCAAATGCAGCTTACAACAGAAACCAAGCTCGACCAGTAAACGAGGTGGTTTATGGTGAGATTGATACGGTCAGATACATCACTCAGCAAGAGATCGTTGAGTCGAAAGCGAATGGTTGGGAAACCTTGTTAGGTGCGGCGATTGGTGGCTTGATTGGTAACCAGTTTGGCGGCGGCACTGGTAAAGAAGTGGCGACAGCTGTAGGTGCAGTAGCAGGTGCGGGTATTGCTCGTAACCGAGGTAACACACAATATAAAGTAGAGTACAAACTGGTCGAGTTATTGGTCAAAACCAAAGGCGACAAGTTGGTCAACATTATCCAAGATGTCGATAACTCGATGCTGTTCAACCGAGGCGATGATGTACGAATTCTCTATTTTTCAGATGGTGTTCGAGTTGATCTCGTGTACTAGTATATAAATACGATTGATTGGCTAATTAATCACCGGTTTGGGCCGGATTAGCTCTGGAGTTCGTTGGAAAAGTTCGTTAGTCTGCAAGTACGAAGAATTATTCATCACCCGAAAATAAATACGCACCAGTGACTTCGGGTGGTACAAGGACTATAAGATTTAATGGAAAGCCTTACGTTACAACCAATTCAAAAAGTGAACGGGGAAGTTAACCTACCTGGTTCAAAAAGCGTTTCCAACCGTGCACTTCTTTTGGCTGCACTTTCTACGGGAACCACTCGCCTAACAAACTTGCTAGACAGTGATGATATTCGTCATATGTTGAATGCATTAACTCAGTTAGGTGTTGATTATCAGTTGTCTGCAGACAAAACCGTTTGTGAAGTGACAGGTGTTGGTGGTGCATTTTCAAGTGACAAAGCCCTAGAGCTTTTCTTAGGTAATGCGGGTACGGCGATGCGTCCGTTGGCGGCTGCACTATGTTTAGGTCGCGGTGAATACGTTCTTACTGGTGAGCCTCGCATGAAAGAGCGCCCAATTGGCCACTTAGTAACAGCACTACGAGAAGCCGGTGCCGACGTTGAATATTTAGAGAACGAAAACTACCCGCCATTGAAGATCACAGGTACCGGTTTGAAGAGCGGTACGGTTTCTATCGACGGTTCGATCTCTAGTCAATTTTTGACGGCATTTTTGATGGCTGCGCCTTTAGCTGAAGGTGAAGTGACCATTAAAATTGACGGTGAATTGGTTTCTAAACCTTACATCGATATTACGCTGCACATCATGAAGCAATTTGGTGTGGACGTGATCAATAATGATTACCAAGAGTTTGTGATTCCTACCGGGCAATCTTACTCGGCACCGGGTGATTTCTTGGTTGAAGGTGATGCATCATCTGCGTCATATTTCCTTGCAGCCGCTGCTATCAAAGGTGGTGAGATTAAGGTCACTGGTATTGGTAAAAACAGTATCCAAGGTGATATCCAATTCGCTGATGCGCTTGAGAAAATGGGTGCGGAAATCGAATGGGGTGACGACTACGTTATTTCTCGTTGTGGCGAGCTGAAAGGCATTGATATGGACTATAACCATATCCCAGATGCTGCGATGACTATCGCGACAACCGCATTGTTTGCGAAAGGCACAACGGCAATCCGTAATGTCTACAACTGGCGTGTGAAAGAGACAGACCGCTTGGCTGCAATGGCAACAGAGCTACGCAAAGTCGGCGCTGAAGTGGAAGAGGGTGAAGATTACATTATTGTTAACCCTGTGGCTGAACTGACTCATGCGGCGATTGATACTTACGATGATCACCGTATGGCGATGTGTTTCTCGCTGGTTGCCTTGAGCGATACGCCTGTGACGATTAATGATCCAGGTTGTACGTCAAAGACATTCCCTGATTACTTCGACAAGCTGAAAATGCTAAGTCTATAAAAATGCTTAGTATGTAAAGGTTTAGGAACAAAAAAGCTTGCCTAAGTGGCAAGCTTTTTAATTATTGCTGAATTGTAAATTCTTTCGAAAGGTGGTGCGCTAAGTATTTAAACATGTTAAATACCGCGGTTGTATTCTCGGTCGGCATTCCATTGCTGTCTAAGAAGTATTCACCTTTGAAGACGAGTACATCGTCTTTTTCTACTACGCTGTTTGCGCGCATGCCTTCAATGTAGTCATCATGTGATTGGATAATTTGGTTTGCGATAAGCAGTAAATCAAATTCTGCTATTACTTTCTTTGTCATGAGTTTATCTCTGATAACTGAATATAACGTTGAGTTTATGGTGTCGAACTAGAAATTCAATGATTTCACAACCGATTAAGAGAGTCTTTTCAAACATCCACAATTTATTTTGTGATTTACGGCAAAAATAATTGAATGGGGCTCGCGTTAGATTCGCGGACAAGCTTAGTATGAGCCCGTTTAGACGTAATGCCTGATGAATAGGCTCTTGCAAGTATTCTTAGTGAGTACTTTATAGCTTCTTTATATTGTGACCCTTTTATCTATGAGTCGTCGAATTGTCGAGCGATCAGATCCAATTTTGAAAAAAGCGGTTGATCTTCTAGTAATCTCGCACAATAGTAAAAAAAGAAGCAATGAATTTAGAATATCATGCGTAAAAGCCCACAAGCTAAATTGTTGGTGCTGAAGCATCGTGATTAAGGACGTTAGAGTCAATATGGGTAAATCGCTCGTTATAGTGGAGTCGCCAGCCAAGGCTAAAACTATCAATAAATATCTTGGCAAAGACTTTGTCGTTAAGTCGAGTGTAGGTCACGTACGTGATTTACCAACGGCGGGTCAAAGTACTGGTCAAAAGGCTGCTGCAGTTTCAACCAAGGGTATGAGCCCAGAAGATAAAGCTCGTATCAAGAAAGAAAAAGATCGCAAAGCTCTTATCAAAAAGATGGGTATCAACCCATATAAAGAGTGGGAAGCGAATTATCAAATTCTACCGGGTAAAGAAAAAGTTGTTGCTGAATTGCAAAAACTGGCTGAGAACGCAGACCATGTTTATCTCGCAACCGATTTGGACCGCGAAGGAGAAGCTATCGCATGGCACCTTCGTGAGATCATCGGTGGCGATGAAACGCGATACAAGCGAGTGGTTTTTAACGAAATCACCAAGAATGCTATTCAACAAGCTTTCGAAACTCCAGGTGAGCTAAATATTGATGGCGTAAACGCACAACAAGCACGACGTTTTATGGACCGTGTTGTTGGCTTTATGGTGTCACCTCTGCTTTGGAAAAAAGTAGCACGAGGCCTGTCCGCTGGCCGTGTTCAATCAGTAGCGGTAAAACTACTGGTAGAGCGTGAGCGCGAGATCAACGCCTTTATCCCTGAAGAGTTCTGGGATGTGCATGCTGATACTAAAACAGCAGAGAAAACCGACTTTAGACTGCAAGTTGCACAGAAAGACGGTGTTGCGTTTAAACCTGAAAATGAAGCGCAAACACAAGCTGCTGTTAGCGTTTTAGAAAAAGCGCAATACGAAGTATGTAAACGTGAAGACCGCCCAACAAAGAGTAAGCCGTCTGCACCTTACATCACGTCGACGCTGCAACAAGCGGCGAGTACGCGTCTTGGTTATGGCGTAAAGAAAACCATGATGCTGGCTCAACGCCTGTATGAAGCGGGTTACATCACTTATATGCGTACTGATTCAACCAACTTGAGTTCAGAAGCTGTAGAAGCCGCTCGTGAATACATTGGTTCTGAGTACGGCGCGCAATACCTTCCACCTAAAGCTCTTGCATACGGCAGCAAAGAGGGCGCTCAAGAGGCCCACGAAGCGATTCGTCCTTCAAGTGTAGATGTTAAGTCGGAAGATCTAAACGGCGTAGACGCAGACGCACACAAGCTTTACTCGCTAATTTGGAATCAATTCGTAGCGTGTCAAATGACGCCAGCTCAATACGATTCAACGACAGTAAGCGTTAAAGCAGATGAGTACACGTTGAAAGCGAAAGGTCGTATCCTTAAATTTGATGGTTGGACTCGTGTTCAGCGTCCAATGGGCAAGAACGAAGATACGATCCTTCCAGCAGTACAGATCGGCGATAAGCTTGATCTGATTGCGCTAGACCCTAAACAGCACTTCACTAAGCCACCGGCTCGTTTCACTGAAGCGGCGCTAGTTAAAGAGCTTGAGAAGCGTGGTATTGGTCGTCCTTCAACATACGCATCAATCATCTCAACGATTCAAGATCGCGGTTATGTAAAAGTTGAACAGCGTCGTTTCTATGCTGAGAAGATGGGTGAAATTGTTACTGACCGTCTAGATGGCAGCTTCAATGACCTAATGAACTACGACTTCACTGCTCGTATGGAGCAGAAGTTGGACCAAATCGCAGAAGGCGAAGCAAGCTGGAAAGGCGTGCTAGATAACTTCTTCGAAGACTTTACTGGCGATTTGGAAAAAGCAGACTTAGACGAAGACGCTGGTGGCATGAAGCCAAATCATATCGTGGAAACCGATATTGAGTGTCCGACTTGTAGCCGTAAAATGGGTATTCGTACTGCTTCGACAGGCGTATTCCTTGGTTGTTCTGGCTATGCACTTCCACCAAAAGAGCGTTGTAAGACAACAATCAACCTTGGTGATGAAGAAGGCATTATCAACGTGCTTGAAGAAGACGTTGAAACAGCAGCACTTCGAGCTAAAAAGCGTTGTCCTATTTGTGAAACGGCAATGGATGCCTATCTAATCGATGATAAGCGTAAGATGCACGTATGTGGTAACAACCCGAACTGTGAAGGTTATGTGGTTGAGCACGGCGAATTTAAAGTGAAAGGCTACGATGGTCCACTTGTTGAGTGTGACAAGTGTGGTTCTGACATGGTTCTGAAGAACGGTCGTTTTGGTAAATACATGGACTGTACGAGTGAAGATTGTAAGAACACTCGTAAGATTCTGAAAAATGGCGAAGTTGCGCCACCAAAAGAAGACCCGGTGCATTTCCCTGAACTTCCGTGTGAAAATTCAGACGCGTACTTTGTTCTTCGTGATGGTGCTTCTGGTCTATTTATGGCTGCGAGCAACTTCCCTAAATCACGTGAAACACGTGCACCATTAGTGGAAGAGCTGGTTCGTTTTAAAGACCGTATCTCACCTAAGTTCCAATACCTAGCATCAGCGCCAGTTGCTGACCCTGATGGTAAGCCGACAGTGGTTCGTTTTAGTCGTAAGACCAAAGAAAACTACGTGCGTACTGAAGTAGATGGAAAACCGTCCGGTTGGACTGCGTTGTACATCGACGGTAAGTGGGAAGTTACGGATAAGCGTAAAAAGCCTAAAGAGAAATAACTGAACGTTATTGATGAAAAAGCAGCCTAATGGCTGCTTTTTTTGATCTCAATATGACTAAATATGCAACTTGTTGACCTGGTGTTTCGTCTGCGAGAATTTATTAAATTCACATCGCAAAATAAATAATGCCAATTAATCAGATTTTCTTATGCAACTTTAACGAGAATGTAACTTAATTAAAATATTGTAACTCACAGATCAGCGTTTAGTTGTATACCTGATGTGTGTCGGGTGTTAATGTAATGTTTCGTCTGGACGGTGTAGTGTGAGCTGCTTTAAGTCTTAGGAAAGCAATCAGCTTACGTACCACAGAATGGCGTATTAAAAATTGAATTCGGCCGAAAAGTCGATAACGTATATAAAACCAAGTGCAAAGAATAGTGCACACATAACAACGTTTGGCTTAGGATATTGTCACTGTATGTGAATGGATATTCGCTAAATACCGAAATAAGTGTTGGTGCTCATCCCCCAGAGGAAGATACCTCTACGAGTACTAACATCGACAAGCTATAGATATATGGAGAATAAAATGGCTGGTGTATTGGGAATGATTCTTGCTGGTGGTGAAGGCTCTCGCTTAAGACCTTTAACTGAATCTCGCAGCAAACCCTCGGTTCCTTTCGGTGGTAGTTACCGCTTAATTGATTTCGCTTTGAACAACTTCGTTAATGCTGATCTAATGAAGATCTACGTATTAACACAATTTAAGTCACAGTCACTGTTCCACCATATGAAAAAAGGCTGGAATATCAGTGGTATAACAGACCGTTTTATCGACCCAATTCCTGCGCAAATGCGTAAAGGAAAGCGTTGGTATGAAGGCACAGCAGATGCTATCTACCAAAACATGGGCTTTATGGAGTTGGAAGAACCTGATCAAGTATGTATTTTTGGTTCAGACCATATTTATAAGATGGACATCAAACAGATGCTTGATTTCCATAAAGAGAAGAAAGCGGCTCTAACAGTATCAGCATTGCGCATGCCGCTTGCTGAAGCATCAGAATTCGGTGTTATTGAGGTTGATGCTGACGGCCGTATGATTGGCTTTGAAGAGAAACCTGCAAATCCGAAGTCGATCCCGGGCGATCCAGAATCAGCGCTCGTTTCAATGGGCAACTACGTGTTCGAAGCGAAAGAGCTTTTTGCTGAACTAACGGAAGATGCTGATAGAGAAGGTTCGACACACGATTTCGGCAAAGATATTATTCCAAACATGTTCCCACGTGGTGACGTGTTTGTTTATGATTTCAGCACCAACCGTATTACTGGTGAGAAAGAAGAAGTTTACTGGCGCGATGTAGGTACGATTGACGCGTACTGGCAAGCGCACATGGACCTTCTTAAGAAAGATGCGCCATTCTCGCTATACAACCGTAAATGGCCACTACACACTTATTACCCGCCACTACCACCAGCTACGTTTACTGATTCGGCAAATGGTCGAATTCAGATCATTGATAGCCTTGTGTGTAGCGGTAGTTATGTACGTGGTTCGCGTATTGAAAAGAGTGTACTGGGCTTCCGCAGCAATATCGCATCAGCGTGTGATATTAGCGAAAGCATCTTACTCGGTGATGTAAAAGTGGGTGAGGGTTGTATCTTGCGCCGCGTTATCATTGATAAAGACGCAGATATCGCACCGGGTACACAGATTGGTGTGAATCTGACAGAAGACAAAAAGCATTACCACGTATCTGACGATGGTGTTGTAGTGATTTCTAAAGGAGCACGAGTTGGTTACTAAGACTCTCTCGGTACTTTTTGTAGCGTCTGAAGTTGAAGGCTTGATTAAAAGTGGTGGCTTGGCTGATGTAGCCAAGGCACTGCCGAAAGCGTTGCAAACACTCGAACAGGACGTTCGAGTGACTATCCCCGCATATAGAAACATTCCAAACATTGATTCAGCAGAAGTTATTTTATCGACTGAACTCGATCATTGGCCTCATACGGCTTATCAAGTTAAAAAACTGAGCGTAGAAGGCGTTCCAGTTTTTGGTATTGAATGTGCCAAGTATTTCGACCGCCCGGAAATGTACGCAGAAAACAATCAAGCTTATGCTGATAACGGAGAGCGCTTCTCGTTCTTTAGTGCAGCCTGTCTTGATATGCTTCCTAAGCTTGGTTTTCAACCGGATATCATTCATGCAAATGACTGGCATACTGGTTTCGTTCCTTTCTTGCTTAAATCGCGTTATCAACAACACGATTTCTTTGAAAATACGCGCAGTGTTATCTCGATCCACAATGCGGTTTTCAAAGGTGTGTTCGCATACGATGAACTTCAATTCCTGCCAGAGATGCACAGTTACCATGCGCCTGAAGCTTCAGTGAGTGACACTCATGTCACTATGCTAAGAGCTGGAGTGATGTGTGCGGATAAAGTGAACGCAGTAAGTCCTACCTATGCAGAAGAGTTGAAAACGGAATTAGGTAGCCACGGTATGGCTGCAGAATTCCAACACAGATCTGCTGATCTGTTCGGCATTTTGAATGGGTGTGATTATGGGGCTTGGAATCCGGAAACAGACGCTTTCCTTCCTCGTAAATACAAAGCGACCAAGCACAGCATGGCTCGCGGAAAATCAGCTTGTAAGCAAAAACTGCAACAAGATGTAGGTTTACCCGTTGCCGATTGCGCGGTTTATGGCATGGTTTGTCGCTTGACGAATCAAAAAGGTGTTCATTACTTACTGCCTATCATCGAACAGTTTTTGAAAAATGATCTTCAGATCGTGATTGTCGGTACTGGCGATCCGGTTTTGGCGAGTCAATTGAAAGAGCTATCAGCGCTTCACTCAGATAAGTTCTCGTTCGTAGAAGCGTACAATAATGAACTTGCGCACTTGGTTGAAGCAGGCTCTGATTTCTTCTTGATGCCTTCGGAATTTGAACCGTGTGGCTTAAACCAAATCTACAGCATGGCTTACGGTACTTTGCCGATTGTTCGTTCTGTGGGAGGTTTAAAAGACAGCGTGAATGATTACGATGAAGATCCTGAAGTCGCGACTGGGTTTGCTTTTGAAGAGCCAACACCGCAAGCGTTATTGGCTGTGTTACATCGTTCATTACTGCTTTACGCACAAAACCCATCTGAAATTAAGCGTGTTCAGCTTTATGCGATGCAGCGAGATTTTAGTTGGGAAGATGCGGCTAAAGAATACCTAGCTATGTACCATTCAGCATTTTAACTTGTTGACTTAGTTTTAAAATTAGCTGGCGAGCAACAACCGCTCGTAATAAATGAAGGCGCTCTAATTGTAGAGTGCCTTTTTGTTTCCTGGTCAGAGCACATCACGTTTACGAAGACAAAGCTTGCAAACTCATTTTTGTCAGGTAGAAAAGGTGAGGTAGGTATTCACATGACTAATGATAGGTTTGACACTATTATCACTTAAAGTTCTTAATAGCGTGGTATCCTTAGTCATCGCCTCGTGATGAGGCATAGCTCCATTCCAATAATTGAAGCGATAGGTATGTCTGAGAGTTTACTATTTCATAAAACATTTACTCACCCTACGAGCGATGAGTGGGTTGTATTTGTGCATGGCGCAGGAGGCAGTTCCTCCATCTGGTTCAAGCAGATCAAAGCGTATAAACAGCATTTCAACTTACTTCTCATTGATCTGAGAGGGCACGGTAAATCAGACAATATACTTAAAGGGCTGATTTCGAATCGTTATACGTTCAAATCGGTGACGCTTGATATTCTTAAAGTGTTAGACCATCTTAAGATCCGTTCTGCACATTTCGTTGGCATGTCTTTGGGCACGATTATTGTGCGTAACGTTGCCGAACTGGCGGCTGGCCGTGTACGTTCAATGGTACTGGGTGGCGCTGTCACCAAGCTAAACACTCGCTCTCAAGTGTTAATCAAGTTGGGTAACCTCAGCAAGCACATCATTCCTTACATGTGGTTATACAGCCTTTTTGCTTATGTTGTGATGCCACAAAAAAGCCAAAAAGAGTCTCGTCACCTTTTTATCCGCGAAGCCAAAAAACTGTGCCAGAAAGAATTTAAACGCTGGTTTATCTTAACGGCTGATGTAAACCCCTTGATGAAATATTTTAAAGATAGAGAGCTACCAATACCGACTCTTTATTTGATGGGTGAACGTGACTACATGTTTATTAAGCCTGTAAAAGAAATGGTTGCAGCGCATGAATCGAGTGAGCTAGTAGAAATCCCGAATTGTGGACACGTGTGTAACGTGGAAAACCCTGAAGAGTTTAATCAGCGTTCGATTGCGTTTATTCAAAAACAAATTCAGTGATTTTCTAGGCGTGAAATCAAAGATGATGAGTTAATCGAATTGAAATAAAAACGGGAAGCTAACTTTAGCTTCCCGTTTTTAATTGGAGGAGGTATCTGACCGAATCGTTCTATCAGTTCACTGAAACCCTGCTATTCAGGTGAGGCAGCACCGCACTGCCAGCAAGAGCCGAATTGCGCTTCGTTGACTTCATGACACTCACCACAACGCCACTCTTCATAGATGATCGAATCTTGCTGCTTTTGGTAGTCATTGACGAGCATGCGAGCTTTACTGGCCAATTCTGGCTCATATAACCATACGTAAGGGTCAGTTTCTTCAGTGAATGGGATTTCCCCCTTTAATCCGAACAACCCCTCACCACGGACTTCACAGGCAATATTCTCGCTTTCTAACAATCCACAGATGATATGAGCTTCTGTCGGATTCGATGCACTGAAGATTTTCATTGAAATAGAACCTTATTCGGCTATCTGTGTTGTTTAGATATTATAAACTATTCTGCTATATACATTATTCAGCTACGGGTGCTGAGCGAAACTTACCCATCAACCATTTAGCCACTATTGGGAATATCCCCAATAATGCAAATGACAATAGTACTGAAGGGGAGACGATGCCCGAAAGTGAATCAATTTCTGCAAGCTGAGTACCAGCATTCAAGAAAACCGCCGTCCCCGGTAACATCCCGATTTGACTCGTAATGTAGTAACGACTCACTGACATCGGTGTTAGACCCATCAATAGGTTGATAAGGAAAAATGGGAATACAGGAATCAGACGCAGAGAAAACAGGTAAAATGCGCCGTCTTTTTCAACCCCCTTGTTAATCGTCGCCAATTTGTCACCAAACTTGGTTTGAATCCAGTCACGCAACAGGTAACGGCTACTTAAGAAAGCTAAGGTCGCACCGATCGCACTTGCGAAAGATACCAGTAGCAAGCTGTTCCAGAAGCCAAATAGCGCGGCCCCTAATAAGGTTACAACAGCGGCACCAGGAATGGAGAAAGCCGTAATCATGACATACGCGACAAAATAGATAGCGGCAGCCGCAATAAAGTTGCTGTCAATGTAGTCATTTAACACAGCTTGTTGGGCCTTAGCATTTTCAAGCGTTAAGTACTGGCCGAAATTGATGCCTAACAAGACGATGGTTACGACCAACACAATACCCAATATCATTTTCTTACTCATTGATACTTCCTCTAAATTTTCAATGCATACCGATAGTATAGATAGACAGGCAAAGCATAGATTAACTTTCACCAGATATAAAAAAAGCCGCAGTAAATGCGGCTTAGTTATGTATATAGATTGCACTGACAATGTTAATTGACGCGATTGATAAGCTCTTCGCGACGCTGCTGCGGGATAACCGACCAATGGGTGCCATTGATCGCCCCCTCTAGTGCCCAAAGCAGTTCAATACTGACGGAGGACGCATGAGATTCTTTGATGGCATTAAATGCGTTTACAGAGCCAGATTCATATAAACGTTCTACGGAATCAATTCCAGCTTTCTTCAACATGCGCTCGGTGGCGAGTCGAAGATTCGGGAGGTCTTTGAGTCGAGTTGGCTTAGCAGCGGACTGTTCAGCTTTCTCTTCTTTTGCAAAGCCCAGAGACGTAGTCGCAAGCTGCAAGATTTTCTCCTGGTCTTGCCATAAGCCTTCGGGTAGAGCGAAATATTTAGTTACGACAGGGAAACCACGTTTTTTGTAGACGTACGGTTGAAACCCTTGTTGTTCGAACTGTTTCGTTGTGCATTTGTCTGCTCGTATGTGCAGCTGGTCATTTACAACCAGAGCAAACATAGTGTCATCAGCAAAAAGACCGAAGCCACCAAACATCGAGCGTGATTTTATTTTTCCTAGGGATTCAAATAATTTCATTGAATCCTTTAGTATCGGTTTATCCATGTTATTTATCTCGGTGTATTTGAACTACGCCACCAAATAAGCAGGTCCGAGAGATTAGCAAAATGTTGCAATTAAATTGTCAATTAGCCGTAAATTACTAAATTATTAGTAGTTACTGCATTTTGCCATCGGTAACCCCGCTACCATACCAACGAGTGGTTTAGGCCGGAAGCTTTGCGTCTCACTCTTTCAAGTGATTTGCCCTGTGCGTGACTGATTGAATAGAATAAAGTTTTTGTTGAATGAGGCTCACACTTGTTATTTCAAAATGTGATATTGCTTCAATTAATGATCTTTCCAGTATGATACCAGGTTCATTCATGTTGTTGATAAAAAAAGCGCACCTAAAGGTGCGCTTAATTATATTAAACTGAATTTATCAATTAATTTAACGTTTTAACTGTGCTTCGCTCAACAATTTCAGGATGCATTTCGAACACACGCTTTTCATGGTCTTTATCTTTAATGCGTTCTAACAAAATTTCGAAAGCGTTCTTACCAACACGACGTTTGGGTTGGTGAACCGTTGTTAACGGCGGAGAGAAGTATTCAGCCAACTCGATGTTGTCATAGCCGATCACTGAAATATCTTCAGGGATACGAATTCCTTTCTCTTGCAGTCTGCTCATTAGGCCGAGTGCCATCGTGTCGTTAAAACAGAATACTGCCGTTGGGCGATCTACCATCTTAATGATTTTCTCTGCCGCAAGAACCGCCGTATCACACTCGAAGTTACCTTCAATGATCATGTTATCATCGGTAGCAATCTTAGCTTCGTTGAGTGCGCGTTTGTAACCCGCGATGCGTTCAACACATGCCGCTTTGTCTAAGTGGCCACTTAAACAAGCAATCTTGGAGTGACCGTGCTCAATGAGGTACTTGGTCGCTAGGTAACCACCTTCTTCAGAGTTGTCGATGATCTTATCTGCTTGAGAACTCTCAGGGCCCCAATCCATAATCACTTTAGGGATGTCAGCATGACGGTCTAACATGCCTCTTAGTTCTTCAGTTAGGTCAGAACACATAACTAAGATGCCATCTACACGTTTCTCTGCAAGCATTCGAATGTAATCACGTTGCTTCTCATAGATACCGCCCGTATTACACAGGATCAAAGTGTAGCCTTGACGGTAGCAGTAGCTTTCAACACCATCGATAACTTCAGAGAAGAATAGGTTAGTTGACTGAGTAACTAGCATGCCGATAGTGCGGGTTGTATTGCACTTCAAACTACGAGCAACGGCACTTGGTGCATAGTTCAGTTCATCTACGGCTTTGTTTACTTTTTCTTGCGTTGCTTCTGCAACAAAGCGAGTTTTATTGATTACGTGAGAAACGGTTGTTGTTGATACGCCGGCTAAGCGAGCGACATCTTTTATAGTGGCCATGGTTTTATCCTATTAGAAGCTACTTTCCCAAAGTACGGAATAAAGTAGCCGTTAAGCTACCTAACTAAGAGCTTAAATTTGTAGGGCTCTTTGGGTACTAAAAGTGCTAAAAAACAAAAAACCGCTATTGAGCGGCTTGTCTTAACACCGAAATGCTCAAAACTATAATAAGCATAGCATTTCGTGAATGTTTCATATTTTATCGTTTGCGGTCACAATTTTAGACTGACTAGAAATTACTCGCAATAAAATTCACCCGGAAATCCGGGTGAATTGTCACATTCTTCTGAATTTATTTAACGAGTCATCCAATAAGCTATTCACCAGCTAAATATTGAGTGTCTAATTGACAGAATGCGAGTAGCAACGATGAGACGGAGGCGTAGAAACCGAATTCATCAACGTCATGACATTTCACGTTGAACTTTGGTAACCAAGTCAGCAGTTGTTGTTCGATAAACTGCTGTTGAGCGGCAAATGAATTCTCTAGTTCTTCTTCAATATTCGTTTCGTTTGAACGAATGATCAAGTTACCAAGGAAATCGAGTTCGATAGCAATGTGGTCTGCTGGCTCTTTTAGATCTTGGTTCACAACTAAGTTGTGCTTAGCCATGATCTCTTCCATATCTTTTGCTGGCTTATCATTCAAAAGGCCAGTTTCGCCGATATACATTGAAGCGTAAGGAAGAGCGCCGTGCTTATCTGTCTTTAAGAAAAGATCGCAAAAGTCTGCAGACAGTTCTAGCTGAGCATCTTCACGAGTTTGTAGGCGGTTCAGCGCATCCACTAACTTATCAATCGCTGGCTTTAGTGTCTCATTTTCGCCTAAACCAGTTAGGAAAGAACGAATTTCAACAGAGTGGTAGTGATCGAGTTCTTCTTGAGTGAGCTCTTTGGCAAATAAGCTTGATAGCCACCAGTATATTTCTGCTCTTTGCTCGTTGAACGCTTTCGTATCTTTCATTTGTTAGATCCTGACTTAGTCTTGTGATGTTGCTTATATGCATCTTGAAGTCACTTGGGCATAAGCACACCAAGGCTGAATAACAAGGTTATTTGCGAAACGCAAAGTTACTCGTTAGTAGTAATGCCTATATTGAATTGCGATGGACGATAAATAGCAAGGTTTAAGATTGTCTTGTATCAAAAAAAATCCATGTTTCTGGCTTTTATCTTCTGTACCACTAGAATTGTTACTAGTTATGAATAGAATAGTCACTGAAACTATTAAATAAGAAAAGTGGTGTAGATGAGCTATCACGTATTAGTCGTAGAAGATGATGTGGTAACCCGCAGTAAACTGGTTGGATACTTCCAGAACGAGGGTTACACAGTGAGCGAAGCAGAAAGCGGCGCTCAAATGAGAAACGTGTTAGAAGAAAACAACGTTGACCTCATTATGCTGGACATCAACTTACCAGGCGAAGATGGATTGATGCTAACTCGCGAATTACGCAGTCAATCAGACATTGGAATTATTTTAGTTACTGGACGCACGGATAGCATCGACAAGATCGTAGGCCTTGAAATGGGCGCTGACGATTACGTTACTAAACCCTTCGAACTTCGCGAGTTATTAGTTCGAGTTAAAAACCTACTTTGGCGTATCTCTGCTGCTCGTAAAACAGCAGCGGGCGCTGTAGAAGAAACATCAGATGAGTCTGTGGTTCGTTTTGGTGAGTGGACATTTGATATCCCTCGTCGTGCGTTAAGCAAGAACGGCGAACCAGTGAAACTGACCAAAGCAGAATACGAACTGCTAGTGGCTTTGTCTTCTTACCCTAATCAAGTATTAAGCCGCGAACGTATTTTGAATATGATTAGCCACCGAGTGGACGCGCCTAATGACCGTACTATCGACGTGCTGATTCGTCGTATGCGTGCAAAAATGGAGTTCGATCCTAAGAACCCACAAATCTTTGTGACGGTTCACGGTGAAGGTTACATGTTCGCTGGTGATTGATTTCCTTCGGGAGTGATTAATTAACAACGACATTTAAACGTAAAAAGCCGAGACATCATTGATGTCTCGGCTTTTTTATTACTCAGCTTTTACTGTTAACGACCAGAGAATCTACAAATACTTGGCGACTCTGTATGCTTAAGATGAGTTTAAAGATTCAATGGGCTTATTGAGGCTGAGCCGCGGAAACTTCACCGTCATCTTCAATTAAGCTGGAAGCTTCTGGAATAACAGGCTCTTCAACAATGTCATTGCTTGTATCTAGCCAATCACGCAGGCTTTGCCAAACCAATCCCATGGTTTCGTGCCAGTAACGCTCAGTCTGCTCAAGGTATAGCGCTTTCGGCATGTACTTTTCCCACGGCTCAACTATACCTTCTTGTGCAAGGTAGTTAGTTGGTGCCGGCAGTGGTTTCATTCCAGCAGCATTGAATTCGTTCAGTGCGCGAGTCATATGGCTCGCTGAAGTCACCAACACCATTCTTTTATTCTTAACGAACGCAGCGGCTTGGCGGGCTTCTTCCCAAGTGTCTTTTGCGGTTTCAAGCAGAATGATGTCGGGCTTTGCTACGCCAAGTGCTAAAGCCACTTTAGCCATCATTCTTGCGTTACTTACTTCAGTGCCTGCGCCATAGCCAGACAAAATGAGTTTTGCACCAGGGTAGAGGCGTAGAATACGAATCCCTTCACTTAAACGCATCAGGCCGGTGCGGCTAAGTTCTGATGTCGGTGGAATTTGGTCGTCTACGACGTGACCACTTCCGAGAACCATTACGTAATCGACGGTTTCATCGACAGGTAAAAAAGCGGTGTGTTGCCTTTCCATTGGCATTAAAAGTTGACTAGAAACTGGTTGGAAAGCGATTAGGAAAATACCACATAGGGCTGAAAGGGTGATTAAGCAACCCGTCTTCCTTTTGGTAGTAAACATCACTAGGGCTAAACCCAGAAAAGCGAGAATTAACATTGCTGGCAGTGGCATCAATAGCGAAGACACTACTTTTTTCAGCTCAAACATATCCGAATAGTCCGAAAAAACATCACTTAGTAGTAAAAAGAGACATCGCCTCTTTATTCCTGAAATTCCTGTGACAGAATAGCAGGCACGATAGGACATAATAACTCAAGTAGCCGTGACTGAAGACCGTAATTTCGACGATATTGCCCACAAATTTGCAAAAAATATTTACGGCTCTGACAAAGGAGAGATCCGTCAGATCATCGTATGGGAAGATTTAGAACAAGCTTTGAGCAAGTTTGAGCAATCAGCTTCGCCGCTGCATGTACTTGATGCTGGAGGCGGCCTTGCGCAGATGTCGCAAAAAATTGCGTCGCTTGGGCATAACGTTTCTCTGTGTGATCTCTCTTCTGAAATGCTGAAGCTCGCCGAAGAAAGTATCAGCGAAGCGGGTTTGCTAGAGCAATATCGATTTATTCATTCACCGGTACAAAAAGTCGCAGAACATCTCGATGAGAAAGTCGATTTTGTGATGTTTCATGCCGTAATGGAATGGTTAGCCGATCCTAAAGAGGCGCTTGATTTATTGCTTGAACAAGTTAAGCCAGGTGGTGTTGCCTCGATAATGTTTTACAACCACCACGGATTAGTCCTGAAAAATGTGATTTGTGGCAACATTCCTCATGTATTGAATGGGATGCCACATCGAAAACGGTTTAAGCTGCAACCACAAAAAGGCTTGAAGCCGGAAGAGGTTTATCAATGGATAGAAGACGCTGGTCTAGAAATCTGTGGTAAATCAGGCATTCGCTCTTTCAGTGACTACATAGGTAATATGGAGTACATGGGCGATTACCAATTTGAAGATGTATTGGAACTGGAAAAACAGCTATGTCGCCAAGAGCCATATCTGTCACTAGGCCGTTATATTCACGTTTGGGCTCAAAAACCTGCGCAATAACAGCGGTGAATGTGGTAAAAGAAGCCACAACATGCGCTATGCAATCGTAAGAAGCCCGCGTCATAAAGAAATAGGCGTCATATCTAATACATTCGATATGACGAAGAACAGTAACAGGAACCACAATGAGTGAAATGACTCAAACTGCCGAAGAGCAGCCAATTGATGAGTTGGTGGGCTGGGTCAAGCAGCATGATTTTTCATTAAACTTGCCACCAGAGCGCTTAGCATTTTTGATTGCTATCGCAGTACTAAGCAATGAAAGGTTCGATGAAGAGTTGGGCGAGGGTGAACTGCACGATGCATTTACCATCGTCACTCGACTGTTTGAAGATACTGGCGAAGCGTCCGCGTTTCGTGCCAACAATGCCATCAACGAGTTAGTTAAACAGAAGTTGATTAGCCGCTTTACCAGCGAAATCACCGATGGTGCGAGTATTTATCGCTTATCACCATTGGCGATTGGTATTTCAGATTATTATTTACGCCACCGTCAGTTCTCTAAGTTAAAACTGTCTATCCAGCTTTCTATGGTTGCGGACGAGATGGCAAAAGCCATTGAAGCAGCACAAAAAGGCGGAACTCCAGGACATTGGAGAAAGAATGTTTACGGCGTGCTCAAGTATTCTGTTGGTGAAATTTTCGATCAGATTGATCTTAACCAACGTGTTATGGATGAGCAGCAGCAAACCGTTAAACAGCAAATTGCCGACCTTTTAAACAAGGATTGGCGAGAGGCGATTAACAACTGTGAAACCTTGCTTTCAGAAACCTCGTCCACACTAAAAGAATTGCAAGACACCTTGCAAGCGGCGGGGGATGAACTGCAAACACAGATCCTCGATATTCAAGAAATTGTTTACGGTGACGATGAACTCGAGTTCGTTGGCGAAACCCTGTTCGGCTTGCAGATGAAGCTAGACCGAATCACCAGTTGGGGCCAACAAGCCATCGATTTATGGATCGGCTACGACCGCCATGTTCACAAGTTCATCCGTACCGCGATTGATATGGATAAAAACCGCGCCTTTAGCCAGCGCTTGCGTCAGTCAGTCACTGACTACTTTGATGCGCCTTGGTTATTGACCTACGCCGATGCTGAGAAGCTGACGGATCTTCGTGATGAAGCGCTCGTGCTTCGTGATGATGAAGTAATGGGACAAGCGCCAATCGACGTTGAGTACGAAGAATTTGAGCAAGTGAATGATCTGCTTTCAGAGCGAATTGCAGAGATGTTAAAAGCTCATAAACAGCAAGGCGCGCCAATTGACCTTGGCCTTGTGCTACGCGATTACCTCGCAGCACACCCTCGCACACACCATTTTGATTTAGCCAGAATTGTTGTCGACCAAGCCGTGCGCTTAGGTTACTCAGCGTCTGACTATCAGGCTATTCAGCCAGATTGGCAGGCAATTAACGATTTCGGTGCAAAGGTACAAGCAAATGTCATTAACAAGTACTGATGATTACATGCCAGAGAAACTGGTAAAAGCGATAGCGAACCCACTGTTCCCTGTGCTAGATAGCATGCTGCGTTCAGGTAAGCATGTTTCAACAGAAGACCTAGATAACCACGCGTTGCTGTCTGATTTTGAAGTTGAGCTTCAGCATTTCTATCAACGCTACAATACGGAATTGGTAAAAGCGCCGGAAGGTTTCTATTACCTGCGTCCGCGTTCTACGTCTCTGATTGGTCGTAGTGTGTTGTCTGAGCTCGACATGTTGGTTGGCAAGGTGTTGTGTTTCTTATACCTAAGCCCAGAACGTCTTGCTCATGAAGGTATCTTCACCAACCAAGAACTGTTTGATGAGTTGATGTCGTTAGCGGATGAGAAAAAACTCATGAAGCTAGCAACCAACCGTGCGTCTGGTTCTGACCTAGATAAAGAAAAGCTGTTCGAAAAAGTACGTACTTCTCTACGTCGCTTACGCCGTATCGGTATGTTGATTGCGATTGGTGAAACCGGCAAGTTCCGTATCAGCGAAGCGGTATTCCGTTTTGGCGCTGACGTTCGTGTTGGCGATGATATGAAAGAAGCGCAGTTACGTCTTATCCGTGATGGTGAAGCTGTGGTGCATACCCAAGAGCCTAACCAAGGTAGCTTGTTGAATGAAGAACAAGCGGAAGCCACATCAGAAGTAGATGCAGACGTAGACGAAAACGGTCAACAAGACATTTTTAACGATCAAGCTGACTTTGACCTTGAGTCAAATGCTGGCGAACAAACAAAAGTAGAAGGTGAAGCATGATTGAAAGAGGTAAGTATCAATCATTAACCATGGTCAACTGGAACGGCTTCTTTGCGCGTACATTTGATATTGATGGATTGGTTACAACGCTTTCTGGCGGTAACGGTGCGGGTAAGTCGACCACAATGGCGGCATTCATCACAGCACTGATCCCTGACCAAAGCCTTCTGCATTTCCGTAACACAACGGAAGCGGGTAGCTCACAGTCATCTCGTGATAAAGGCCTTTACGGTAAGCTTCAGCCAGGCGCATGTTATGCCGCACTAGATGTTGTGAACTCTCGTAATCAGCGTCTATTGTTTGCAGTAAAACTGCAGCAAGTCGCGGGTCGTGATAAGAAAGTCGACATTAAACCGTTCGTTATCCAAGGCCTTCCAAGCCATGTGAAACCAACGGATGTGTTGATTCAGAACGTTTCAGACAGCCACGCTCGCGTATGTCAGTTGAACGACGTGAAAGCGGCGGTTGCACAATACGAAGGCTCGCATTTTAAGGCCTTCTCTTCGATTGTTGATTACCACTCGCAAATGTTTGAATACGGTGTGGTACCGAAGAAACTACGTAACAGCAGCGACCGTTCTAAGTTCTACCGCCTAATTGAAGCATCACTTTACGGTGGTATCTCAAGTGCGATTACGCGTTCTCTGCGTGATTACCTGTTACCGCAAAATGGTGGTGTGAAGAAAGCGTTCCAAGACATGGAATCAGCACTACGCGAAAACCGTATGACGCTAGAAGCGATCAAAACGACTCAGTCGGATCGTGATTTGTTTAAGCACTTGATCACTGAATCTACGAACTACGTAGCAGCAGATTACATGCGCCATGCTAACGATCGTCGCAACAATCTTGATCAAACCATGAAGTTCCGTGGTGAGCTGTTTGGTTCTCGAGAAACCTTGCTTGATCAAAACAACTTGTTGAACCGCGTTCAAGAAGAACTAGAGTTACTTGTCGATCAAGAATCAGCACTAGAGCAAGATTACCAAGCGGCTTCGGATCATCTGCAATTAGTTCAAACTGCACTTCGTCAGCAAGAGAAAATTGCCCGCTACAGCGAAGATCTAGAAGAGCTTAACGAGCGTCTAGAAGAGCAAATGATGGTGGTTGAAGAAGCTCAAGAGCGAGTACTTCTTGCTGAAGAGCAGGCAACCATCACTGAAGAAGAAGTGGATAGCCTGAAAACTCAGCTTGCTGACTACCAACAAGCGTTGGATGTTCAGCAAACGCGTGCACTTCAATACCAGCAAGCGGTTCAAGCATTAGAGAAAACTAAGCAGTTGCTTGGTGATGAATCTATTACGGCAGAAAGCGCACTAACTCTGGTTTCAGAGCTAAAAGCACAAGAAGAATCAAGCACTCAAACGCTACTGTCGACGAAGCATAAACTAGACATGTCTTCTGCTGCTTCTGCACAGTTCGACAAAGCGCTCGCTCTTGTTAAAAGTATCGTTGGTGACGTTGAGCGTAAAGAAGCCTCCCACAGCGCTAAACAAGCGTTAGAGAAAGGTCGTAACGCAAAACACGTTGTTGAAAATGAACAGCAGTGGCGTGCTCAGCACCGTGATATGGCTCGTGATGTGGCTCAGCAGCGTCAAGCAAAAGAGCTTGCGACTGAATACCAAAAGCAACACAACATCTCACTGACTGACGAAGCGGTTTTCGATGAAGAACGTGAACGTCACGCTATGCAGATCGAAACGCTTGAGTACGCTCAAGAAGAACTGCGTGAAGCGAAGAGTGAGCAACGCCGTGTGCAACAAAACCACGACCAAGAGATTCAAAAGCTTGAGTCCATTGCTCCAGCGTGGATCACGGCAAACGATGCGCTTGAAGCATTAAGAGATCAAACCGACGCTGAGCTAGAAGATAGCCAAGCGGTGATGACTCAAATGCAGCAAGTGCTTGAAGATGAGAAATCTCAAGCGGTAGCAAAAGATCAGTTGGCTACGCGCCGAGCTGAACTTGAGCAAGAGATTGAGCGTTTAGCCTCTCCAGGTGGCTCTAACGATCCTCGTTTGAAAGGTCTGGCGGATACGCTTGGTGGCGTGTTGCTTTCTGAGATCTACGATGATATCACTATTGGTGATGCGCCGTACTTCAGTGCGATGTACGGCCCGGCTCGTCACGCAATTGTGGTTTCTGATCTTGATGGTATTAAAGAGAAGCTGGTGGATCTTGATGATTGTCCAGAAGACCTTTACATCCTAGAAGGCGATGTCGACGCGTTTGATGACAGTTCATTCAATGCCGATGAGCTTGAAGGCGCAGTGTGTGTTCAGCTGAACGATCGCCAAATGCGTTACTCTCGTTTCCCTGAGATCCCACTGTTTGGCCGTGCGGCTCGTGAACAACGTCTAGAGAAATTGCGCGAAGAGCGTGACGTTGTGGTTGAAAACCACGCGAAGGCAGCGTTTGACTCTCAAAAACTGAATCGCCTATACCAAGCATTCAACAGCTTTGTTGCGAAGCACCTACACGTTGCGTTTAACGCAGACCCAGAACAAGCACTTACTGCGATTCGTGATAAGCGCAATCAAATTGTTCGTTCTCTGGCTGAGCTTAACTCTAAAGAGCAGCAGCAACGTAGCCAGCTTCTACAAAGCAAGCAGGCACTTGGTGCATTAGATAAATTAGCGCCAATGGTTCGTATTCTTGAAGACGAAACATTGGCTGAGCGCTTAGCTGAATTAGAAGCACAACTAGAGCGTTTAAGTGAAGCTAAGTCTTACTTGAATAGTCATGGCAAAGCGCTTACTTCTCTAGAGCAAATCGTATCTGCACTAGATGCTGACCCAGAGCAGTTCGAAGCCTTGGAAGCCGAATATCGTCAAGCCGATTACGCACTACAAACCCTAAAAGGCAAAGTGTTCGCGCTGTCTGATTTGATTGAGCGTCGTCACTACTTTGCTTACGCGGACTCTGTTGATTTGCTAAACAAGAGCAGTGAACTGAGCGAGCAACTGAAAGCGAAGTTGGTTCAAGCTGAACAAGCAAGAACCAAAGGCCGCGATGGCTTGAAGCAAGCTCGCGAACAGATGAACCAATACAACCAAGTATTGGCGGCACTGAAGAGCTCACATCAAGCGAAGCAAGAAACGGTTCAAGAGTTCAAACAAGAGCTACAAGAGTTCGGCGTAAACGCTGACGAAGGCGCTGAAGAGCGTGCTGTACGTCGTCGTGACGAGCTTCAAGAGCGTCTGCACACATCTCGCAGCCGTAAGAGTGAATACGAGCGTACGATTACGTCAACTGAACTTGAGATGAAAGCACTGGCTAAGCGTCTTAAGAAAGTTCAAAAAGAGTACACCGAGCTTCGTACTTTCGTTGTTGCAGCGAAAGCGGGTTGGTGTTCAGTACTTCGTTTAGCGCGTGAGAATGATGTTGAACGTCGTCTGCATAAACGTGAACTGGCTTATCTAACGGCAGGCGAGCTTCGCTCTATGTCGGATAAATCACTGGGTGCGCTACGTCTGGCGGTAGCCGACAATGACGACCTGCGTGATTCGCTGCGTTTATCTGAAGACAACGCGCATCCAGAGCGTAAAGTTCTGTTCTACATTGCGGTTTACCAACACCTTCGTGAGCGTATTCGCCAAGATATTATTCACACGGATGATCCGGTTGAAGCAATCGAAGAGATGGAAGTTGAGCTAGCCCGACTAACAGAAGAACTGACGCAGCGTGAAAACCGCTTGGCGATCAGCTCTGAGTCGGTAGCAAGCATCATCAAGAAAACGATTCAGCGCGAGCAGAACCGTATTCGAATGCTGAACCAAGGTTTGTCTAACATTTACTTTGGTCAGGTTAAAGGCGTACGTCTGAACGTTAAGATCCGTGAAAGCCACGAGATCTTGCTATCAGGGCTAGCAACTCAACAAGAGCAACACAAAGACTTGTTTGAATCAACGCGCTTTACCTTCTCAGAAGCGATGGCGAAGTTGTTCCAACGAGTGAACCCGCATATCGATATGGGTCAACGTTCTCCACAGGTTCTTGGTGAAGAGCTACTGGATTACCGTAACTACCTAGAGCTGAGTGTTGAAGTTAACCGTGGTTCAGATGGTTGGTTACAAGCTGAATCGGGCGCATTGTCTACGGGTGAGGCGATCGGTACGGGTCAGTCAATCCTATTGATGGTTATTCAGAGCTGGGAAGAGGAATCTCGTCGACTTCGCAGTAAAGATATCGTTCCATGTCGTTTGTTGTTCCTTGATGAAGCAGCACGTTTGGATTCTAAGTCGATCTCTACGCTGTTTGAACTGTGTGACCGTTTGGGTATGCAACTTCTGATTGCAGCACCTGAAAACATTAGCCCAGAGAAAGGTACAACCTACAAACTGGTTCGTAAGGTCTTCAAAGACCACGAACACGTACATGTTGTTGGCCTGCGCGGTTTTGCTCAAAACAAACCAGCATCTCCGGTGCAAGAGCTTATCGAAGAAACTGAGCAATAACTTTGATAGCCGAATTATAATCTTGATAGCCGAGCAATAACCTTGATAGCTTAGCTATAAGCTCGAAAGCGACTCAATGATATTTGTTCAAAGCCCCTAATCATTAGGGGCTTTTTTGTACCTTGAATCTAATTTCTTACTTCTTACTTCTTACTTCTTACTTCTTACTTCTTACTTCTTACTTCTACAGCAGAACCCCTCCCGCTTAATCCTTTCGTCGACACTGATAAGACCACTCATACATTATGGTTATTATCAATGGAACTTGTTTGAGGTCACACGCACAAAACCACAAATAATGTATGGTAATGACATAGATTTAATAATATTAATAATATTGTATTACTTAAATTTTAATTGTTGATAACTCGCGTGTGCGAAAGGTAAAGGTAGGACTTAGGTATGATTCAAATCGTTATTGATGGGAAATATCGAATCGTCGAGCAAGGACAAACCGTTCTTGAAGCGGCAAAAACATGTGGTTTGGAAATCCCATCTTTATGTGGTTTGAATAAAACAGCGGATAAAGTGCCGTGTGATTTGTGTGTTGTGGAAGTTGATGGCGTTGGTGTTACTCGCTCTTGTGAGCTTGAAGTGTCTAATGGGCTGAATATTACCACTCAGTCAAAACAGTTAACGAATCATCGACAAGAAGCGTTGAATCGCATCATGACCGATCACTACGCTGACTGTGAGGCGCCATGCCAAACAGCCTGTCCTGCTGGGGTCGACATCCAATCTTACCTGCACCATATTGCTCAAAATGATCACATTAAAGCGATTGAAGTGATCAAAAAGACATTGCCAATGCCGCTTTCAATTGGTCGTGTGTGTCCTGCTTTCTGTGAAACCGAATGTCGTCGTAACTTGGTCGATGAATCCATTGCGATTCGCCAACTCAAACGACACGCTGCCGATGCGGACCTAGCGGCTCAAGAGAGCTACATGCCAGCGAAGAAACCAAATAAAGGCAAGAGCATTGCTATTGTTGGTAGTGGCCCCGGTGGGCTTACGGCGGGTTATTACCTATCTAACGAAGGCTATGAAGTCAGTGTCTATGAGTCGATGCCCAAAGCGGGTGGTTGGCTGCGTTACGGTATCCCTGAATATCGCTTACCTAAGTCGATTCTAGATAAAGAAATCGAGTTGATGTGTCGCAACGGAATGGTGGTTGAGTGCGGTAAAAAACTCGGTGTTGATTTTACACTGTCTGATTTAAGTAACGATTTTGATGCGGTTTGTTTAGCCGTTGGCGCATCACAAGCGGTTGAAATGAATTACCCGGGTAGTGAACTCGGCGGTTGTTATTTGGGTGTCGATTATCTGAAAGATTACGTGACCGATCAGCAGTATGTCACAGGTAAAAAGGTCGCAGTAATTGGTGGCGGTAATACCGCGATTGACTGCGCTCGAACAGCGGTGCGTGATGGCGCGGATACTACGCTGATTTATCGTCGTACTCGAGATGAGATGCCTGCAGAAGATTACGAAATCGAAGAAGCTGAGCATGAAGGTGTGAAGTTCCATTTCTTAACCAACCCGGCAGCAAACATAGCCGATGAAAATGGTCATGTATCAGAAATACGATTAGAGCGTATGGCTTTGGGTCCGGCTGATGCTTCAGGTCGTCGCAGCCCTAAACCAACGGGCGAGTTCTTTGTTGAAGCGTTTGATACGGTTATTGCTGCCGTGTCACAAAAGCCTGATCTGAGTTTTATGGACAATGAAGCAATTGATATTCCTCTTACTCGTTGGAATACCGCAGATGCTGATCCACAAACCATGCATACCGGAACCGGAAATATTTTCAGTATTGGTGATTTCCGACGCGGCCCTGCAACTGCAGTCGAAGCGGTTGGGGATGGGCGTATTGCTGCACAAGCGATCGATCGCTTCTTCCATGGTGATATGGAAAATATTCCGGCTAAACCGTTTAACTCAAGAAAGCACAAACAGCTCAAAGCGGTGGATCCTGAGCAATACAAATCTATACAACGCATGGCGCGCAAGATCATGCCTGAGCTAACGCCCGAACAGCGTGAACAAAGCTTCGATGAAGTAGAAACAGGGTTTGATAATGCCGATGCAATCGCTGAAGCTGCAAGATGTCTAGAGTGTGGCTGCCAAGCTAATACAGATTGCGACCTACGAGACTACTCGACCGAATACAAAGCAACGCAAACGCATCCAGAGTACAAAATCGATGTGGCTTCGAATGAGAGTTGGCAGGCGATACGCGTAGAAGAAGCGAAGGTCGGTTTAACAAGACAAAAATTTGCAGTTGATGACAGTTCAGAATTTATTATCTTTGATGCCAACCGCTGCATCAGTTGCGGGCAGTGTATCCAAGCGTGCCGTGAACAGAATGTTCATGGTGTTTTAAGCTTCATGAATCAATCTGATGGCAAGCCTACATCAAGACCTGAATGTCGTCCTAATTTTGGGGCAGACAAGACCTTAATGGGCGACTCAAACTGCGTTCAATGTGGATCGTGTATTCAGGCGTGTCCAACCGGTGCAATGGTGGATGCTCGTGATAGAAAGCAGGGAGACACAGGCCTACTCAAGAAAGTCGATACCATCTGCACCTATTGTGGTGTGGGCTGTAAGCTAACCATGCATATCGATGAACAGAAAAACAAAATCCGTTATATCGAAGGCGGTGACTCCCCGGTTAATGAAGGCATGTTGTGTGTTAAGGGGCGATTCGGCTTCGATTTTGTGGGCAGTGATGCGCGTTTAACCACACCATTAATTCGTAAAGATGGCTGGTTGCAACCTGCAAGTTGGGAAGAAGCGATTAAGCTCATTGCTGATAAATTTACGGCGATTAAACAGGGCTTTGGTAGCAATGCTTTGGCGGGCTTCTCGTCGGCGAAAACCACCAATGAAGACAACTATGCCTTCCAAAAATTCATACGCCGCGAATTAGGCACCAATAACGTCGATCACTGTGCACGTCTTTGTCATGCTTCGACTGTTACCGGTTTAGAGGCTTCGCTGGGTAGCGGGGCGATGACCAATGATATTCCAAGCATCAAGCACTCAGATGTGATCTTTATTATCGGTTCAGACACGACTTCAGCACACCCAATTATTGGCTCGCACATCAAGCAAGCGGTGAGGCATGGTGGAGCACGATTGATCGTTGCTGATCCAAAACGAATCGATATTGCTGACCACGCTGAGCTTTACTTAGCGCACCGACCGGGCACCGATGTGATGCTGATTAATGGTGTGATGCAGCAGATCATCAAACACGGTTGGTACGATCAAGATTATATTGATGATCGTGTCGACGGCTTTGATACCTTATTGCAAGAAGTCATGTCACCAAGCTACTCACTTGATAAAGTCGAATTGGTGACTGGCGTGAAAGCGGAAGATATCTTCGCGATGGCTCGCTTGATTGGTACTGCAGAGCGCACCGCAGTATATTATTCGATGGGTATTACGCAACACACTACTGGTCACGACAACGTACGTTCAATCGCTAATCTACAACTATTGTGTGGCAACATTGGTATCGAAGGCGGTGGTATCAACCCATTACGTGGTCAATCCAATGTTCAGGGCGCGTGTGATATGGGGGCATTGCCGAACAACCTTCCAGGTTATCAGAAAGTGTATAACCCGATAGTTCGTCAAAAATTCGCGATGGAGTGGGGTGTTTCTGACTTACCAGCGGAAGCGGGGTTAACGCTCACCGAAATTATTGATGGAGCGTGCCATCGAGATGTTCGCGGTCTGTATGTCATGGGTGAGAACCCAGTGTTGAGTGACCCGAATCAAGCGCATGTGATTGAAGGCCTTGAAGCGTTAGATTTCCTAGTGGTTCAAGATATTTTCTTAACCGAAACCGCTCAGTATGCCGATGTGGTTCTGCCGTCTTGTTCGTTTGCTGAGAAGTCTGGTCATTTTACTAATACCGAGCGTCGTGTTCAGCGTATTAACCCGGCGGTATTGCCTCCTGGTGAAGCGAAAGAAGATTGGGTGATTATCCAAATGTTGGCTAATGCGATGGGCGGCAATTGGGAATATGACTCGGTTGCTGATATCACCAATGAGATAGCGCGTGTCACGCCACAGTATGGTGGTTTACGTTGGGAGAACATTACGGTGAACGGCGTGCAATGGCCAAGTAATAAGAACAACCCTGATGGCACACGTATCATGCACCAGACCCAATTTACGCGTGGGCGTGGTCAAATGGAGGCGATTCCGTTTAGATACGCTGCTGAGCTACCGGATGCGGAATACCCGTTAGTATTAACGACAGGCCGTATTCTAGAACAGTTCCACACCGGAACCATGACACGTAAAACAAAAGGGTTGGATAACTTAGCAGGGCCGCGTGCCATGGTGAGTGTTCATGATGCTGAAGCGCTAGGTATCTCGAATGGTCAGATGCTTAAGGTCTCAACACGTCGTGGTGAAATCGAAATCGCGGCCTTTGTGACTAAACGAATGCAAAAGGGTGTGGTATTTATTCCATTCCATTTTGTTGAATCACCAGTTAACCGTTTGACTACCACAGCGACTGATCCACACGCGAAGATCCCTGAATTTAAGGTGGCGGCTGTGCGTATTGATCCTATTCGTGAGCCTGAGAGTGAAGTAACAGAGGCTTAATCATATTAGCTCGGTGAAGACGGCTGGCATTAAAAAGCCGCGTAACTCTCAGAGTTATGCGGCCTTTTTATCGAGCTAGATTCAGTATCAATAACTGAGTCGTTTCGCTTTAATTTAGATGAGCTTAGTTTTGAACAATTTCGCTACCGTGAACACCAAATTGCTTAGCAGCGTAGGCAACGCGCTCTGCTGGTTTTGGGTATTCAGCTGGTGTGCCCAGGTTTTCAATATGATGCAAGCGAGGTAATAAACCTGCGCCGTTTGCAATCTGTATTGCTAATCCAGGGCGAGCGTTTAGCTCCAGTACCATCGGGCCTTCTTCTTGGTCTAAAACCATGTCCGTACCCATGTAACCAAGGCCTGTCATTTCCCAAGCACTTGATGCAAGTGTCAGCAGCTTTTCCCAATGGGGTACTTGTAGTAGCGCCAACTCTTTACCCGTATCTGGGTGGTGAGTCACTGGGTGGTCAAATTGAACCGCACGAACGGCTTTACCCGTAGCGATACAAATACCTACGCCCACAGCACCTTGGTGCAAGTTAGCTTTACCATCAGAAGCCGAAGTCGATAGACGCATCATCGCCATTACAGGGTAGCCCTTGAATACAATGATTCGTACATCTGGTACACCCTCGTAACTGAAGCCGTCAAAACACTCGTCAAACTTGATGAGGTTTTCAACTACAGCAACATCGTTCTTACCACCGAGTGAGAAAAGACCCGCGAGAGCGTTACTGATGTGGCGCTCTACGTCTTCTTCATTGATAGTCGAACCCGATGGCTTGGTGTAAACGCCGTCCTTGTGAGAGATCACAACAAGGATACCTTTACCACCACTACCTTGAGCCGGCTTGATTACGAAACCCGGCCACTCTTTTACCATCTTGTGGATTGTTTTTACTTCAGCTTGATGACCAATAACGCCAATTAGTTTTGGCACAGTAGCGCCAGCCTGTTCAGCAATGATCTTAGTCTTAAGCTTGTCATCAACGAGTGGATACTTGGAACGATCATTGTAGCGACCAATATAACTATGGTTACGCTTGTTCATTCCCATTATGCCTTTGTCTTTCAACTTAAACGGTGAAGTAAATTGATCAAACATAACTTAGTCCTCCGCTAGCGGTTTAAAGCGACGAAGCTCTGTTAGACGGTAGCCTGTGTAGTTACCTAGTAGCAAAATGGTCGCTAGAATAACAAGCTGTAAACCAATAAAGTTAAACGTTAAGTGCTGAATGAACGGGTTAGTCATGCCTAAGTAAACAAGAACCGCAGTGAATAGAGAACCACCACCTTGTAGCATTACTTCTTTCGCGCCTTCTTCTTCCCATAGGATAGACATACGTTCGATAGTCCAAGATAGGATAATCATTGGGAAGAACGTAATAGACAGACCTTCTGTTAGACCCACTTTAAATGCGACTACAGTAAACACAGAGATAATCATGATTACCGTGATGATTACGGCGGATATCCTGGCGACCAGTAGCAAATTAAGTTTGGACAAGTAGCTTCGAATAATAAGACCCGTACCAACAATCAGTAGGAAGCCGACAATGCCCGTTACCAATTGTGTTTGTACAAAGGCTACTGCAATCAGTACTGGCATGAAGGTACCAGACGTTTTTAAACCAATGATGACACGCAGGAATACAACAATCAGAGCACCGATAGGAATCAGCATGATGGTTTTGAACATCGCTTGCTCTTCTAGCGGTAGGCTGTGAATTGAAAGGTTTAACAGTTGATCAGCAGAGACTTTGCTATTAGTTGCTTCAGTAGGAGTAACCTCCTGCGCAATCATAGAGAAGTGAACTTTACTGTTCTGACCGCCAACCACATCCAGTAGAGAAACGTTTGATTCATCCCAAATAAGCAGATTTGGCTGAACTTGTTGTTCACTTGATTCTGGAGAGAATAGAACCCATTGGTCGTGATCCCAGATCTGGTTCATTTGCTGAATAGATTGACGACGACGTCCATCTTCTAGCTCGATAACGCCAACGACTTTATTGTGGATGTTTGCTGCTGAAAGTAGCTTATGTGTCGCTTCAACTTTGCTCATGTTATTCAGAATCAGCGCTGAGTTTTGGCTGTCTGGGTCATTAAGCGTTTTGATAAGTTCGCGAGTGAAAGTGATGTTGTCTGCTGAGCGTTTAGTTGCTCTGTCAATCAATGCCAACGCAGCAGCTTCTTCAGGACCATCAAAGCTTGGTTGTGTGATTTCGCCTTCTGGTGGTATAGCATCAACTTTCGCTTGGTTATCGACTAGGAATTGAGTCTTATAGTAGATAGTTTGAGGGCCATCAGCATGGCGAATAGACCACTCTGCACGGCGACCTGATTCTGTGTTCAAGTAAGAGATGCCGTAACCCGGCGATGAAGCCGATTCGCCGATAAGTGTGTAGTTAGACTGAGTATGAGGAGCCGCTAAGGAAACTTTTGCTTCTTTGCCTACTGCGTTGAACTCGATGCGAGCTTCAACGTCCCAAACCTGTCTGGTTTCCCCTGGAGTCCAAGGTACACCGTAGGTCGTATGTCTGAACATACTCAGTGTTATACCTGCCACAATAAGCAGGAATATAGAGATATAAAATGGAATTCTTGACGTCATAGCTTACCCTACTATTGTTATTTAACTTCCGTTTGTACGTACTTTTTACTTACATCTACTAGCGCTATGTCTTTGATAAATTCGCGCCCTAGTAACACAGGGTGACTCATTTGAGAGCGATCCGCCAATGTAAATTGCGCTTTTTCATGGATTTTTCCAACTTTCACCCATAATTCGATCACAGCTCGACGTTCTGCTTGATCATTGGTTGATTGACGGATTTTTACATAACGTACAACAGGCGCTTCAATCCATTTCTGGTCTTCTTTAGCTTGGGCTTTGTCGTCTAGGTGAAATTTAACCCAGTTCTTGCCGTTACGTTCGAATTCTTTGATATCGACAGCGTTTAAAGAAGAGGTGGTTGCACCTGTATCAACACGAGCATCAAAGCTTTGCTTGATAGAGTCGATAAACACTTTTTCGATGCCGCCAAGGATAGTCGGTTGTGATATAGGAGCGATAGGAGCAACGGCAATAGCGACCGGTTCCCCTTCCTCTAGCTTTTCAATAACCTTGTGTTCCATGCTCGTTAGATGGGTATCTAATTGACTAGAAAGGGTAGTAATTTCGTCTTCTAAGCTTTCAATATAGTCACTTTGATTGCTTAGTTGCAGTTCAAGATTTTGAACCTTATTTGCGATGTTTGTCTCTGAGCGGGAAATAGCGTCGAGAGTTTCTTGGTGGTAGGTAGCACCATTTGTAAGAGTACAACCAGAGAGCAAACCAACCGCCACAATAGGCGATAATCGCTTAAACATAAAAAAACCTTTGAGAATTAGAGAATAGTTCAGACTATTTAGAAGTTTAGCCCACAAAAAAGGATGCGTGAAGCATCCTATTGTAAGAGTCTGGTCATATTGAATCGCAATGTGAGCGCTACGCCAATTATTGCTATTTGGAATAGCTCACTTATTAAACACAAGTCAATTTTTGTTCAATTCTTAAGCTAAGGAAGCAAGGTTCACCGCGAAATTAACAGTGGCTTTTTGACCATGCAAGCAATTGTTTTGCTGCCTTAATAGGCTTGTGCTTTATTTACTCAATATGCCACTGCTTTGTGGGCAGTAAATCTATGGCTTTGTTGCTACCAGAATCGCACGTCTCGGTGCAGGGTGACCTTCAACCGTTTTACTTGGATCGTTCGGATCGAGGTAATCTGGAAGAGAGTTGTGTGTCATCCATTCTGTGGTGCGTTGTTCACCAATTGTCGTGACATTTTCGTCAACGATTCGTACGTCTTCAAAACCAACTTGTTCTAGCCAGCGTTTCAGTGCGCGAGCTGAAGGGAAGAAGTAGACGTTTCTCATTTGCGCGTAACGGTCAACCGGAACTAATACTGCGTTCTCATCGCCTTCAATTACCAAGGTTTCAAGAACCAGTTCACCGCCAGACACCAATTGGTCTTTCAGTTGAATCAAGTGGTCCAGTGGTGAACGACGATGGTAAAGCACGCCCATGCTGAATACCGTGTCGTAGGCTTCTAGCTTTGGGAGCTGCTCAATACCTAGAGGTAATAGGTGAGCTCGTTGGTCATCGCCCATCAACTTACGAATTGCTTCAAACTGAACCAAGAATAGGTGGGAAGGATCGATACCAACCGTTAAGCGAGCACCTTCACCCAGCATGCGCCACATGTGGTAACCATTGCCACAACCTACATCGAGAACCGAACGGTTTTTTAATGGAGATATATGTGGAAGCACACGATCCCATTTCCAGTCACTGCGCCACTCTGTATCGATATGGATGTCGTGAACCGTATAAGGACCTTTTCTCCACGGGTGGAAAGTCTTCAATAAGCTTTCTAGCTTTTTCAGTTCGCCTGTGTGGTATGGCGTAGAACTACCAATCGTCACTGAATTTTTCAGGTCAACTTGATCTGGCACGTCTTGTGGAATCTTGTTTAGTGCACGTAGCCAGCGGTCAAAGTCACCGTGCTCTGCATTTTGCCAATCGGTCAGTTGCTGTGGCAGGACATTTAGCCACGGCTGAAGGCGAGTATCTTGGGCAATAAGTTGATAAAAATTGGCAAAATTAAACATAGGTTTTCACTGAGTTGGTGGTGTAGAAATTAAATTTGTCACTCCATTAAGAGTGTGGACAAACATGCTAGGGAATCTCGTTTATCGTGTTTGATAAGAGATCCCCAATTCGTTTGTTCCTCGCTCTTGAGGATGACATTTTAGTACGTGCTAACGGTGTCGCGACGGTTACGTAATCTAAAATGTTTACTTTATCGCGAACATTGAACCAAAGTTGAAACATTGGAACCAGACTTCGCTGCTTGAGAAGCCAATCTTATCAAATCGCTCTCTGTGAACAGGGATCGAATCCGGGCGCATCACGTTTTCAATTGCGCTACGTTTCTGACTTACTTCTAGCTCGCTGTACCCGTTAGCACGTTTGAAATCATGGTGCAGGTCGATAAGCAGTTCATTTGAGCTTTCATCTTCGAATACGTATTTTTCTGACAGGATTAAGATCCCGCCTGGGCGCAAGCCAGCATGAATTTTCTCAAGCAGAGCGTATCGATCGTCTGGAGAAAGAAATTGCAGCGTAAAGTTAAGCACCACAACAGAAGCGTCTTTGATTTCCACTTCACGGATGTCGGCTTCAATCACTTCTACCGGTGTGTCACTGCGGTAAGCATTAACGTGCAATTTGCAGCGCTCAACCATGGCTTCTGAATTATCGATCGCGAAAATCGTGCAGCCTTCTTGCTGAATGTGACGACGCATAGAAAGTGTCGCAGCACCAAGCGAGCAGCCAAGGTCGTAAATATTTGAGTGTGGCTTTACAAAGCGCTCAGCCAGCATGCCGATTGCAGAGATGATATTGCTATAGCCAGGCACCGAACGTTGAATCATATCCGGAAATACTTCAGCAACCCTTGCATCAAAGGTGAAGTCTCCAATTTTATCAATAGGAGCGGAAAAGATATTGTCTGTGTTGCTCATAGCATTTTCTCTCGACAGTCAGCGTAATTGGCACAAAATTCGTACCAAATAAAAGGGGGCGTATTTTACGTAAAAAAAACGCCACTGTCACGAAAACTGAGATTTAGCTCAAGGTTCGAAGCTACTTACAAGTGAGAGGTTAAAACATCGAGATTTGGTGATTGCCTTTTTGAGCTGGAAACTGAGCCAGTTCGGGCAGTAATAATGATGTATTTTCAGAGACTTGCTTTTGTAGCCTCTTATAAATAGCAATCGCAAGTTCAGGTGCGTGGTTATTGTCTGGGGTGTGGATCATTAAATAGGGCTGCTTGCCTTCATTAAGCCAGTTTGGGATTTTGGCAAACCAAGGCTTAAAAAACTCAATATTAGGTTCTTGGTCTGGGTGACCAATAAATCGAATCATCGGGTTATTGGCGGTAGCAATTGCATGAACAGGAACACGCGGTTTTTTCTGATGCGCATCGATCACCGCTTCTGTGGTGGGTGGCGCAGAGAAAACGGGGCGGCTGTCCATAATGATGCGATTGATGCCTTCCTCAACCAGCCATTGGTTGAAGCGTTTTTCCGCATCGCCCTTATCAAAGAAACCTAAGTGTCGAACTTCGACGCCAAGCTGCATATCTTTTGGGAATAAGGTGCAAAACTTTTGTAGGGCAGGCAGCATGCTGGGCTCAAAACTGTGCGGCAGCTGAATCGTCCATTGACCAATACGGTCATGCAGTGGCGACATCGTCATCAAGAACTCTTTGAGTTCGGCTTGGCAGTGTCTCAGTTGTTGCTGGTGGGTGATGAATTTGGGCAATTTGAAGGTGAACTTGAAATCATCGTGACTGGCGGCTTTCCAGTTATGAACTGTCGACATACTTGGCGTCGCGTAAAAGGTGGTGTTGCCCTCAACGGTATGAAAAACTTGCGCGTACTTCTCTAAGCGTTCAGCAGGCTTTGTTCCTTTTCCGTAGAACTGACTTTGCCACTCAGAATGAGACCACATGGTTAATCCAAGTCTTAGAGGTAAAGTGTCCATCGTTTTTGCACCATTGGTCATCACATTACTGCTTTTAATCGAAATGAAAATCTACTGTACGAGAGTTTTGCTGATTAAGGTACTTTCGAGATATAATTATCGCAATTTTTTCGGTTTTGATGAATCTTTGCGCACTTGATGGGCTAAAAAGCAGCAAAGCCAGATAAAACACAATAAATTCGAATGTGGAAGGTCGATTTTAAGCGAGTTTCCGCGTATAAATGTTCCTTTGCTCTGTTGTGTGGAATGACCACTGACAGCCTGGAAATTAGTAAATTATTAAGAGATTGGGAAATTCATTATGCGTACCCATTACTGTGGTAACCTGAACAAGTCCCTGGCGGGACAAACTGTAGAATTGTGCGGCTGGGTAAACCGTCGCCGTGATTTAGGCGGTCTTATCTTTATTGATATGCGTGATCGTGAAGGCATCGTTCAGGTTGTTGTCGATCCAGATATGAAAGATATCTTCCCGATCGCTAACCAACTGCGTAATGAATTCTGTATCAAATTTACTGGTGAAGTACGTGTTCGTCCTGATAGCCAAGTAAATAAAGACATGGCTACTGGTGAAGTAGAGCTTTACGCGACTGGTCTAGAGATCATCAACCGTTCAGAAGCGCTTCCACTAGACTTCAACCAAACGAACTCTGAAGAACAGCGTCTTAAGTACCGTTACATCGATCTTCGTCGTCCAGAAATGAGCGACCGTATCAAGCTTCGTGCACGTGCTTCTAGCTTCGTTCGTCGTTTCCTTGATGAGAACCTATTCCTAGACATCGAAACACCAGTACTAACGAAAGCGACACCAGAAGGTGCTCGTGACTACCTAGTACCAAGCCGTGTTCACAAAGGCAGCTTCTACGCACTTCCTCAATCTCCTCAGTTGTTCAAGCAACTGCTGATGATGTCTGGTTTTGACCGTTACTACCAAATCGTTAAATGTTTCCGTGATGAAGATTTACGTGCTGACCGTCAGCCTGAATTTACTCAGATCGATATCGAAACATCTTTCATGACTTCTCAAGAAGTACGTAACGTGACTGAGAAGCTTGTTCACGATATGTGGAAAGAACTTCTAGATGTTGAACTAGGCCAATTCCCAGTAATGCCTTTCTCTGAAGCGATTCGCCGTTTCGGTTCTGATAAGCCAGATCTACGTAACCCACTAGAGCTAGTTGACGTTGCTGATTTAGTTAAAGACGTTGAGTTCAAAGTATTCTCTGGCCCGGCTAACGACGAAAAAGGTCGTGTAGCGGTTATCCGTGTTCCAGGTGGTGCTAAGCTAACTCGTAAGCAAATCGACGGTTACGCTGAACACGTAAACATCTACGGCGCGAAAGGCCTAGCTTGGATGAAGGTTAACGACCGTGCTGCAGGCATGGAAGGTATTCAATCTCCAGTTGCTAAGTTCTTAAGCGAAGACGTAATCAACGGTATTCTAGATCGCACTCAAGCTGAATCTGGCGATATCATTTTGTTTGGCGCAGACAAAGCGGGCATCGTTGCTGAAGCAATGGGCGCACTTCGTCTTAAACTAGGTACTGATCTAGAGCTAACAGACACATCTGCTTGGGCTCCACTGTGGGTTGTTGACTTCCCAATGTTCGAAGAAGACGGCGAAGGTAACCTACACGCAATGCACCACCCATTCACATCGCCACTAGGTGTGAACGCGGAAGAGCTTAAAGCAAACCCAGCAGCAGCAAACTCTGATGCATACGACATGGTAATCAACGGCTACGAAGTAGGCGGCGGTTCTGTACGTATTCATAACGCAGAAATGCAAACAGCGGTATTCGGTATCCTAGGTATCGAAGAACAAGAGCAACAAGAGAAGTTCGGCTTCCTTCTTGAAGCGCTTAAGTACGGCACGCCACCACATGCAGGCCTAGCATTCGGTCTTGACCGTCTAGCAATGCTACTTTGTGGTACTGAGAACATCCGTGACGTTATCGCATTCCCGAAAACGACAGCTGCAGCATGTCTACTAACAGACGCGCCAAGCCTAGCGAACCCAGCATCACTGGAAGAGCTAGCAATCGCAGTTAAATTGGCAGAGAAAAAAGAGCAAGCGTAAGCCTGTTATCTTTTCTTGTTGATGAAGAGATCCTAGTTGGTAGAGAGCTCTTAATTAATTAGCCAAGACTTGCCAGTAAATTAGAAAATGCCCGTTAATTTGACGGGCATTTTTTTTTGCGTTCGATATACTAAGCTCATAAAGCATGTATAAATAATCAGTATTTGAAGTTATGTCTATTATCTTAGGGATTGACCCTGGCTCACGCATTACCGGTTACGGTGTTATTCGTCAAAATGGCCGCCACCTATATTACTTAGGGAGTGGTTGTATTCGCACCTCAGAAAAAGAGTTACCGGGTCGACTTAAGCAGATCTATGCAGGTGTGAGCGAAATCATCACTCAGTTTCAGCCGGATGTGTTTGCTATTGAGCAGGTCTTCATGGCGAAGAATGCGGATTCTGCACTTAAGCTTGGACAAGCTCGTGGCAGTGCGATCGTAGCGGCTGTAAATGCGGATTTGCCTGTTCACGAATACGCGGCTCGTTTAATTAAGCAAGCCGTGACAGGTAATGGTGGTGCAGATAAGTCTATGGTTCAGAACATGGTGATGAGTATGCTTAAGCTACCGGCTAAGCCACAGGCCGATGCAGCTGATGCTCTAGGCGTAGCGATCACTCACGCTAACACCAACAAAACATTGATAGCACTGGCTGGTAAGGCGACAGGCGCGAGAAAAGGGCGCTACCGTTAAACCTCGCTCTCTTGTTAGCTCCTAACATACAGCCTTTAGACCTATTCTATTGATGAGCCTTACACCCTGTTTGGCTCATATCAAAATACTACGCCGCTAAATCCTTGATGAAATGAGATCTTTCGAACAGAACCCAGATAATAACATTGCGTATCATTTAACATGTTATTAACATTGGTCGGAGGTCTAACAAGTTAATCAAGGATGATCACTGATGAACCCAATCAAGCTGTGGCGTGCGCTGTTTCTACCTAAAAGTAATGGGTGGAGTAACAACGAAGTCAGACAAGCCGATATCTTATTACTCTTCACTTTTATCGCCTTCTTTGTTGGTGTCTACAGCTTAATCAAATGGACCAAGCACGAAGAGCAACTTCTGATCGCTACATCTGTATTCCTTATCGCGTTTGAACTGATCTCCGCACTGCTCTTGCGTGTTACCAGTAAACCGAGCCTTGCACTCAATTTTGGCTTTGTTGGTATGGCAGTACATGCGCTGAATATCATCTACCAAAGCGGTGGTGTGGTGGCATCGACGCAGGCGTATTGGGTTCCTTTGTTAGTGGTCGCTTTTTTCTTGTCAGGAACACGTATTGTCGCCTTGGTATGGAGTGGGTTAGTGATTGGCGTTTCATTGATGATGACGTCAGCTCACCTTAACGGATTTGAATTTCCGCAGTTAGTACTTACTCCGGAAGCGGTGGTGGTTGAAACTTGGTCTGGTGTGATTATGCCGCTGGTGGTGATCTGCATTGCCCAAGCCTTTACCGCTAAGCAAAAAGAGGTGGCAATCGAAATGGCAGAGGATGCGATTTCAGAAAGCCAACACGTTGCCAACCAAGCGACGCAAAGTGAAGGTCGACTTTCCATTGTCCTTGACCAAGCTAACTCAAACTCTGAAAGCTTACAGGGCGTATCTGTTCATTTAGACCAGCAGTCGCAAGATCTGCATGCTCAAGTTGAGGTGTTGAACATCAATTGTGAATCTCAGGCGAGTGCAGCAGAACAAATGAGCCAACAATTACATCAAATGACTCAAGGTATCGAAGAATCCAATTCATTTGTGGGTGAACTGAAAGAGCGCAGTGAAGCGGTTGGAACCAAAGCGCAAAAGAGCTCCGAGTCATTAGAAGCCTCAACCAGTGCAATCAGCCAGATCATTCAAAGTAATCAAGAGATCATGAAAGTCGCTGACTTGATTACTTCAGTAGCGGAACAAACTAATTTGTTGGCATTAAACGCGGCAATAGAAGCGGCTCGCGCAGGTGAGCAGGGAAGAGGCTTTGCAGTAGTCGCCGACCAAGTAAGAGAGTTATCGGCGAAAAGCAGTCATTCCGCGATAGAAATTCGAACCTTGTTGGACCGTAGTAAAGACGAAGTGGAACATGGTCGAGCGATAATTGAAACCACGGCGAATGAGATGAACGGCATCATCTCAGGAGTTCAAACTATCTCGACTGACGTCAATCAGCTCACCAACATTATGGCGATGCAGATGAGTTCTTTGAAAGAGCTCGATCTCGCGAGTTCAGAAGTGGCACAGAGCGTTGCGGAAACCAAATCCGTGTCCGGCTTAGTCGCCAATTATGGTTCTGAACTCACAGGGCATGTTACCTCTGTCAAAGAGCTGGTCGAAAGCTTAAATAACGTGGTTTCACAAGCCAAACAAGCGTAAATAAATCACCCGAATAAACACAAAGAACTGGATAAGCATCCAGTTCTTTTATATTCTGTCCCTCAAATTATATTCCATCAAGAGAGTGAATTGTGATCGGACGTCTACGCGGTACATTAATAGAAAAACAGCCACCAGAATTACTAATCGAAGTGAGTGGCGTTGGCTATGAAGTTCAAATGCCAATGAGCTGTTTTTACGAATTACCAAACGTGGGCGAAGAGGCAATCATCTACACGCACTTTGTTGTACGTGAAGATGCGCAGCTACTTTATGGTTTTAACACGGTTAAAGAGCGTGCGCTGTTCCGTGAAGTGATCAAAGCGAACGGTGTGGGCCCTAAGCTAGGCCTTGGCATTCTTTCAGGCATGACGGCTAGCCAGTTTGTTCAAAGTGTTGAACGTGAAGACATCTCGACGCTGGTTAAACTTCCGGGTGTGGGTAAGAAAACCGCTGAACGTCTGGTTGTTGAAATGAAAGACCGCCTGAAAGGGTGGGGCGCGGGTGACTTGTTTACTCCAGCGACAGATGCAGCTCCGATTGATTCTATGCCAACCGTTCACGACGCGGAAGAAGAAGCGGTAAGTGCGCTACTTGCATTAGGCTACAAGCCGACTCAAGCTTCCAAGGTGGTTTCTCAAGTGGCTAAAGATGGCATGACCAGTGAACAGTTGATTCGCGAAGCTCTGAAATCGATGGTTTAATACCCAATATACGTGTTCGACAAAATAGACTCATTCACTTTGCCTTTACACAGAGTCAAGAAGCGCAGAGTCAACAAGAGCATAGTTAGGAATAGCAGAATTTATGATTGAAGCCGATCGCCTTATTGCACCGGATAACCCAGTATTCAAAGATGAAGATGTCATTGATCGTGCAATACGCCCTAAAGCACTGGCTGACTATCAAGGTCAGGATCACGTTCGTGGCCAGATGGAGATTTTCATCAAAGCGGCACAACTGCGTAACGAGGCGCTCGACCATCTGTTGATATTTGGCCCTCCAGGCTTGGGTAAAACCACGTTGGCGAACATTGTTGCCAATGAGATGGATGTCAACATTCGTACGACTTCAGGCCCTGTTCTAGAAAAAGCAGGCGACCTAGCGGCGTTACTGACCAATCTCGAAGAAAATGATGTCCTGTTCATTGATGAGATTCACCGTTTAAGCCCTGTGGTTGAAGAGGTGTTGTACCCTGCAATGGAAGACTACCAATTAGATATCATGATTGGTGAAGGCCCAGCGGCACGCTCTATCAAGATTGACCTTCCTCCTTTTACTTTGATTGGCGCAACCACTCGTGCTGGCTCACTGACATCGCCGTTACGTGACCGTTTTGGTATTACTCAGCGTCTTGAGTACTACAAGGTTGAAGATCTACAAAACATCGTTCAGCGCAGTGCAGACTGCCTTGGTCTTTCTATGGAGTCCGAAGGGGCGCTAGAAGTTGCTCGCCGAGCTCGTGGTACGCCACGTATTGCTAACCGTCTACTGCGCCGTGTTCGTGATTATGCGGAAGTAAAAGGCGACGGGCATATTTGTCCGGAGGTTGCTGACAAAGCGCTAAACATGTTGGATGTCGATGCTAAAGGTTTCGACTACATGGATAGAAAGCTTCTGCTGGCGATTATGGAGAAGTTTGGTGGTGGTCCGGTAGGTATCGACAACATGGCTGCCGCGATTGGTGAAGAGAGAGACACTATTGAAGATGTGTTAGAACCTTACTTGATTCAACAAGGTTACCTACAAAGGACGCCAAGAGGTCGAATCGCGACCGACAGAGCGTATTTACACTTTGGAATAGATAAACCCTCCAATCGTTAAATTATTCATTTTTAAAGATCCCAGTTGCATAAGCGCTGGGTTTTTTTGCTTTTTACTGAATAACAACTCTTTGAGCGAGTCGATAAAAAGATCGAAAAGGGAGCTTCAAAAATGGAAACTTTGATTTCAGGTTTGATTTAGATAACAGGAAATGAAATAAGTTGTCATATTTTTTGTTAATACTTTATGGGTAGTTGTAATTCGGATGTTGAGGCGGTGCTGAGCATTTGTCACAGATATCATGCGCTGTTATTAAGACAAGCATAATTGGTGTGATTTTAATCATAATTGTACAAAAATAACTCTAATTTGCTCGAATAAATTTGATACAAATCAACGCAGGGTTCTCCCATAAACCTTTTGAAACATACTGATTTTACCAGTAATATTAGCGCTAGCTATATTAGCTCATGCTTAACAATAATCTAACTATAACGGTACGTTTTTGCTACAAATTTCAACTTGTAATAACAATTACATAAATTGTTTTAACATGGATTTTTGCGGTGAATAATCACACAAGTGTCATTCAGCCGACACAAAGGAGTTACCATGATTGATGTTGTTGATCTGTCGCGATTGCAGTTTGCATTTACAGCGATGTATCACTTCCTATTTGTTCCACTGACTTTAGGTATGGCATTTCTACTTGCCATTATGGAGTCAGTTTATGTAATGACTGGCAAGCAAATTTACAAGGACATGACCAAGTTCTGGGGTAAATTGTTTGGTATTAACTTTGCTCTTGGTGTAGCGACAGGCTTAACCATGGAGTTCCAGTTTGGTACTAACTGGTCTTACTATTCTCACTATGTTGGCGACATTTTTGGTGCTCCGCTAGCTATCGAAGCGCTTGTTGCATTCTTCCTAGAGTCTACTTTTGTTGGCCTATTCTTCTTCGGTTGGGACAGACTGTCAAAGCGTCAGCACTTAGCGGTAACTTGGTTAGTAGCACTTGGCTCTAACTTCTCTGCGCTTTGGATCTTGGTAGCAAACGGCTGGATGCAAAACCCAGTGGGTGCGGAATTTAACTTTGAAACTATGCGTATGGAAATGGTGAGCTTCGCTGAAGTTGTACTAAACCCAGTAGCACAAGTTAAATTCGTACACACAGTAGCGTCTGGTTACACAACGGGTGCAATGTTCATCCTTGGTATCAGCTCATACTACATTCTTAAAGGTCGTGACCTTGCCTTTGCTCGTCGTTCTTTCGCGATTGCAGCGTCTTTCGGTATGGCGGCGATCTTGTCAGTAATCGTACTAGGTGATGAATCTGGTTACGAGCTTGGTGAAGTTCAAAAAGTGAAGCTCGCTGCTGTAGAAGCGGAATGGCACACTGAAGAAGCACCAGCAGCATTTACTGTTTTTGGTATTCCGAACCAAGAGACAATGAATACTGACTACGCAATTAAAATTCCTTACGTAATGGGTATCATCGCAACGCGTTCGCTTGATACTGAAGTAACGGGCCTACGTGACCTACGTGATGACCACGTTGATCGTATCCGTACTGGTATGTACGCGTACGAGCTGCTTGAAAAGCTACGTGCAGGCGATAAGTCTGAAGAAAACATGGCTGCGTTCGACGAAGTGAAAGGTGACCTAGGTTACGGCTTGCTTCTTAAGCGCTACACAGACGACGTTGTTGATGCAACTGAAGACCAAATCCAAATGGCTGCGGATGATTCTATCCCAACAGTTTGGCCTCTATTCTGGTCATTCCGTCTGATGGTTGCTTGTGGCTTCATCATGCTGTTTGTATTCGGTGCTGCGTTTGTTCAAACGTGTCGTCAGAAAATCGAACAGAAACCATGGGTACTTAAAGCTGCGCTATTCTCAATCCCACTTCCTTGGATTGCGATTGAAGCAGGTTGGTTCGTTGCTGAGTTTGGTCGTCAACCATGGGCGGTTGGTGAAATCCTACCGGTTAACGTTGCTGCATCAGCACTGACTATTGAACAGCTTTGGACTTCTCTATTCGCTATCCTGGCACTTTACACAGTGTTCTTGATTGCTGAAGTTTACCTAATGCTGAAATTCGCACGTAAAGGTCCAAGTAGCTTGAAGACAGGCCGTTACCACTTCGAACAAAACGATAACTCTGTTGAAGACAAAGTTAGCCGTTCAGTTGAAGTATAAGTGAGGGAATATTATGTTTGATTACGAAAGCTTACGACTTATTTGGTGGGTATTGATCGGTGTTCTACTGGTTGGTTTCGCCGTAACTGATGGCTTTGATATGGGTGTTGCCGCTCTGTCACCTGTTATCGGTAAGAGCGACACTGAACGTCGTATTATGCTAAACACGATTGCCCCTCACTGGGATGGTAACCAAGTTTGGCTTATCACTGCGGGTGGTGCATTGTTTGCTGCATGGCCACTGGTTTACGCGACGTCTTTCTCTGGTTTTTACTTCGCAATGTACGTAACGCTAGCTGCACTTTGGTTACGTCCACTTGCTCTTGACTACCGTTCAAAGATCGAAGATCCAAAATGGCGCAAAACTTGGGACTACGCACTTTGCTTTAGTGGCGCAGTACCACCAATCATTTTCGGTGTGGCATTTGGTAACCTACTACAAGGTGTTCCATTTGAACTGAACGAATTTATGATGTCTAAGTACCATGGTACGTTCTTCGCTCTGCTTAACCCATTTGCATTGCTTTGTGGTGTGTTGGCTCTGATGTTGTTCGTGATGCAAGGTGCAACATGGCTTCAAATGAAGACAACAGAAGCGCTGCACGCTCGTGCTCGTAACGTTGCTCAGATCACTGGCCTAATTGCTATTGCTCTATTCGTTATTGGTGGTTTCTGGGTTCAATCTATCGAAGGCTATGTAATTACGAGCACTATCGATACGTTTGCTGACTCAAACCCACTAAACAAAGAAGTATCACTTCAAGTGGGTGCTTGGATGACAAACTTCGAAACTTATCCAGCAATGTGGGCTGCGCCGATCCTTGGTGTAGCAATGCCACTGCTTGCTGTGATTGCATCTCGCTTTGAGCGTGGTGGTTTCGCATTCTTGTTCTCAAGCCTATCGAACGCTGGTGTTATTCTAACGGCTGGTTTTGCAATGTTCCCATTCGTAATGCCATCAAGCCTGAACCCTAACCAAAGCTTGACTATGTGGGATTCAACAGCGAGTGAGCTAACGCTTGGTCTTATGACTGTCGTTGCGGCGGTAATGGTTCCTGTGATTCTTGGCTACACAACTTGGACATACTACAAAATGTTCGGTCGTCTAGATAAGAAACACATCGAAGATAACGACGTTTCAGCTTACTAAGCTAGAAGTTAAATAACTTAGGAGAAATTTTATGTGGTATTTCGCATGGATTTTGGGTGTACTTCTAGCATGTGCATTCGGCATCATCAATGCTCTATGGCTAGAGCATTCAGAAATGATGGACAAAGACAGTGAGTAATCTCGCAGAGCAAATCGCTAAGCTGCATCAACCAATGGATAAGACTCTGCTTAGAGCCTTAGCCCTAGCATTGGGTTTCATGCATGTGGGTTTAGTGATGTGGGATCCTGAAGCGTATGCGACAAGCATCGGTGGCTTTAACGCGATCATCGGACCAATGTTTATTTGGGCAGTATGCTCAAGCATGGTTTACGGTATCGGATTTAAGCCAAGAGCTTGGATGTGGCAGCTACTGTTTAGCCCATATGTTTCACTCACAATTTTGCTCTACCTAACGGTGCTGCGCCTTCTATAAAAGGCAAAGGATTTAGGTTCATAACAACGTGAGCCTTTATACTTGTTGGGTTTTTAGCCAAAAAGAGGTCATCTTATACAGATGGCCTTTTTTTTCGTCTCTCAAATCAAAAAATTCACAGCGATATACTATTAATGATAAGGAGTTAGGTTATAGTGAGATCTTTATCGTTTTGGATTGTGGTAGCAAATTGCAGGGATTATCTAAGCTATTTACGTGGCCAGTGACTGTGTATTACGAAGACACCGATGCGGGTGGCGTTGTATACCATTCAAACTATCTTAAGTTTTTCGAACGCGCTCGAACTGAGATGTTGCGCTCAATTGGCGTTTCTCAGCAAGTATTGTTAGAACAAAACATCGGTTTTGTAGTCCGACATATGGACATTGATTTTATTCAAGGCGCGCGTCTTGATGATTCTTTACAAGTCATTACAAATATTTACGAGTTGAAGCGAGCTACCTTGGTCTTCTGTCAAGAGATCGTAAATCCTGATGGCAAGGCATTGTGTAAAGCAATGGTTAAGGTAGCATGTATCGATAATCAAAAAATGAAACCCAAAGCAATGCCAACATTTATTCTCACGGAGCTAACGAATAGTGACTGCTGAAATCTCAATCTTAGGCCTAATTTTAGAAGCTAGTTTACTAGTTAAGATGGTCATGCTGACTCTTATGGGCATGTCTGTTGTTTCTTGGGCGATGATCATAAAAAGAAGTAAAGTGTTATCTCAAGCTTCTAAACAAACAGAAGTGTTTGAAGACAAATTTTGGTCAGGCGTTGATCTTGCAAAACTGTACCAAGAGAGCAACAAACGCAAAGACGAGCTTTCTGGTACTGAAGAAATTTTCTACGCAGGCTTTACTGAGTTCGCTCGCCTTCGTAAATCGAATGCAACATCACCTGACTTCATTATGGAAGGCACTGGCCGTGCGATGCGCGTTGCCGTTGCTCGTGAGGTTGATGAACTAGAAACTAACTTACCTTTCTTGGCGACCGTTGGCTCTATCAGCCCATACATCGGCCTATTTGGTACGGTTTGGGGCATCATGCACTCATTCATCGCATTAGGTGAAGTGAAGCAAGCGACGCTCGCAATGGTTGCTCCTGGTATTGCAGAAGCACTGATCGCAACAGCAATGGGTCTATTCGCTGCGATTCCAGCGGTAATGGCGTACAACCGCTTCAGCAGCCGAGTAGGCAAGCTAGAACACAACTACGCGACTTTCTCTGAAGAGTTTCACAGTATTCTTCACCGTCAAGCGATGGCTGGCAGGGAATAATAGATGGCTGGATACCAACCTAAAAAACGCAAAATGACAGCAGAGATTAACGTTGTACCTTACATCGACGTTATGCTTGTTTTGCTGATCATTTTTATGGTGACTTCGCCGTTTGTTACTCAAGGCGTTGACGTTGAATTGCCTCAGGCTTCAACGGCTAAATCGGCACAAGACCTACTGGGTGACGACAATGCAAGTTTCATCATCGTTGAAGTGAACAAAGACGGTGAACTTGGCTTGAGCGTTAATGACGAAGAAGTACAGCGTGGCTTATCAATGGAAGATATTATCGTCCGTGTGAAAGCCGAGTTGTCTCTGAAGCCAAACTCTCCAGTGGCGGTTGGTGGTGATGCCGCAACGCCATACGCTGAAGTGGTTTTATTACTTGATGAATTAAGCCGTGCAGGTGTGCCAAAGGTTGGCCTTTTAACGGATATAAGGGAATAGCTCCGTAGCATTCATGAAAGCGAATAATAAAAAATCCAATAATTTCAGATCACCGCTTCTTATTTCTCTTGGGCTGCACGTCATTTTATTCGTTGCGCTCATTTGGGGGGCGGATTTCACGATGTCAGAGCCAAAGCCTACAGGGCAGATGGTTCAAGCAGTGGTGATTGATCCTCAGTTGGTTCGCCAGCAAGCTCAACAGATTCGTCAACAAAGAGAAGCGGCAAGCAAGAAAGAGCAAGAGCGTCTTGACAAACTAAGACGTGAAAGCGAACGACTTGAAAAGAATCGTAAAGCTGAAGAAGAAAATATTCGCAAGCTAAAAGAACAGCAAGCGAAAGAAGCTAAAGCAACTCGTGAAGCTGAAAAGCGTCGAGTTGAGAAAGAGAAACAACGCAAAGCTGAAGAAGCGCGTTTACAGCAAGAGCAAAAGAAAGCCGCTAAAGCCGAAGCTGACCGTAAGCTAAAAGAAGCTGCGTTAGTGAAAGCCGAGAACGAGCGTAAAGCCAAAGAAGCGGCAATCGCAAAAGCTGAACAAGAACGCGTGGCAAAAGAAAAAGCAGCGAAAGAGGCAGCAGACAAAGCTCGTAAAGAGAAAGAAGCCGCTGAACTCGCGGAAAAGCAACGCATAGCGAAAGAGAAAGAAGCGGCAGCCGCAGCAGAGAAAGCCCGTAAGGCAAAAGAAGCTGCAGCAAAAGCAGAAAAAGAGCGTAAACAACAAGAAGCCGCATTGAACGATATCTTTGCTGGGCTTGAAACGGAAGCGACTCAAAACTCTTCAGCAAGACAACAATTTATCACTGATGAAGCGCAACGTTACGGGGCTATCTATACCCAACTGATTCAACAGAACCTGTTGTTAGAAGACAGCTATCGAGGACGCTCATGTCGAGTGAACCTTAAGCTGATTCCAACGGGCTCTAACGCGATATTGGGTAGTTTGAGTATCTTAGATGGCGATAGCCGTTTATGTGCAGCAACCAAGCGTGCGGTGGCACAAGTACAATCTTACCCGTTGCCTAAAGACCCAGACATTGTGAACTCACTGAAAGACATTAACTTAACTGTATCACCAGAGTAAAAGGACGAACTTGTGTTAAAGAAACTATTACTGAGTTTTGTTTTCTTAATAGCTACAAGCAGCCAGTTTGCACATGCAGCGCTGGAGCTGGTTATTACAGACGGTATTAACTCTGCAAGACCTATAGCTATTGTACCTTTCCGTTGGGAAGGCTCAGAGCCATTGCCACACGATGTATCAGCGGTTATCGCTTCTGACTTACAGCGCAGTGGTAAATTCAGCCCAGTTGCGACAAGCAAAATGCCTCAAACGCCTTACAGCGAAACTGAGGTTAACTTTGATGCTTGGACTAACCTAGGTGTTGACTCATTGCTTACCGGTAGTATCACTAAAAATGCCGAAGGGCAGTATGTGGTGAATTACCAATTGATCGACATTGTTCGTGGTCAACTGACCAAAGGACAAAGTCGTGCGCTGAGTGATGAAGGCCAATTAGTGCTTTCTAAAGATCACGTTCTATTCAATAAGAAGGCTACGGTTCCTGGTAATCGCTTGAGAGAGTACGCACACCGTATCTCAGACCTAGTGTATGAAGAGCTAACTGGTGAGAAAGGCGCGTTCTTAACTCGTATCTCTTACGTGGTAGTGAACGATAAAGACAAGTACCCGTATCAACTTCGTGTTGCTGACTACGATGGCTTTAACGAGCGTTTAGTACTTCGTTCTAAGCAGCCTCTCATGTCTCCAGCATGGTCACCAGACGGCAAAAAGCTAGCTTATGTGAGCTTCCAGAATGGCCAAGCTGAAATATTCATCATGAATATTTACACGGGTGAACGTGAGAAAGTGACGTCATACCCTCGTCACAATGGTGCGCCAAGATTCTCGCCAGATGGTAAAACATTGGCATTGGTATTGTCTAAAACGGGCAGCCTTCAGGTGTACACACTTGACCTTGCTAGCCGTAAGCTGACTCAAATTACCCGCGGCCGTTCGAATAATACTGAACCATTCTGGCACCCAGATGGCAAGTCTCTTATTTTCACATCGGATCGTGGTGGTAAACCACAGATTTATAATGTAAATTTGTCCAATAATTCGACTTCTCGTATTACTTGGCAAGGTAGCCAAAACTTAGGTGGCCAGATCACTCCTGATGGTCGATTCATGATCATGGTGAATCGCAGCAACTCAGGTTTTAACTTGGCTAAGCAAGATTTGGAAACCGGTGCGGTTCAGGTACTAACAAAAACATTGTTAGATGAGTCTCCAAGTATTGCACCGAATGGAGGTATGGTTATCTATAGCTCTATTTACAACAAAACAAATGTACTATCGATGGTTTCTATCGATGGACGTTTTAAAGCTAGATTACCGGCAACTAACGGACGCGTAAGAGCGCCTGCATGGTCACCGTTCCTCTAGGGAAAATTACATATTCTTTTAGCTATTGATAGTGTTAACTATTGTGGCATTTAACTATCTATAGCACTCTTAGTCGCTGTAGAAACTAAGTTTGATAACGTAAGGAAAAAAAGATGCAACTTAACAAAGTTCTTAAAGGCTTGATGATTGCACTACCAGTGATGGCAGTAACGGCATGTAGCTCAACTGATGAAGCAACATCTGCAACATCTGGTACTGAAAGCAACCAAACAACTTCAGGTTCAGAAGGCAATGTAGACACAACTGTTGTAACGCCAATTGACGCTAACGGTCAACTGTCTGAGCAAGAGCTTAAAGAGCAAGCGCTACGTGAAACTCAAACAATCTACTTCGCATTCGATAACTCTACTATCGCTGGCGATTACGAAGAAATGCTAGCAGCTCACGCAGCATACCTAGTTAAGAACGTTGACATGAACGTTACTATCGAAGGTCACGCTGATGAGCGCGGTACTCCTGAGTACAACATCGCACTTGGCGAGCGTCGTGCACAAGCTGTAGCGAAATACCTACAAGCTCTAGGTGTTCAAGCTGACCAAATCTCTATCGTAAGCTACGGTGAAGAGAAGCCACTTCTTCTAGGTCAATCTGAAGATGTGTACGCTAAAAACCGTCGCGCAGTACTAGTTTACTAATTTTAGTAGACTATATAATTGAGGAATTGCCTCATGTTCAGTAACACAAAGCGAGTCATTTTGCTTTCGTTACTGGCAAGTGCAGCGAACACCGCGTTCGCTGCACCAGCTCCAGTATCCGATCTCAATAGCACCGCAACCAATTCATCATCTTCCTCTCGATCAGCATCTAACGAATCAGATATTGAGCGTTTAGAGCGCCTGCTTCAAAATCGCAATCTCGTTCAGCTTCAAATGCAACAGCAAATCGACGACATGGCACTGGAGATCAGTGAACTTCGTGGTGATCTGGAACGAAACAGCTACGATATGAAGCAAATGCTAGAGCGTCAGCGTGAACTGTTCATTGAACTGGATCGCGTAAGAGGCGAGGTGAAAGCAGCAGGAACAGCAACGGTAGCAGTGGCGGCGAGCGAAGGCTCTAAAGACGCTTCTGGTACGTTCAGTACTGATGTGGATGAGCAAACTGCTTATCAAAATGCTGTAGATATGATTCTAAAGCAACGAGACTACACGGGTGCTATCGCTGCATTCCAAAAGTTTCAAAAAGACTTCCCAGATTCTACCTTCACACCTAACTCACATTACTGGTTAGGTCAGCTTTATTTCGCTAAGAAGCAAGATAAAGAAGCCGTGAAGAGCTTCGCTGCTGTTGTGTCGTACAAAGACTCAAACAAGCGAGCAGATGCACTGGTTAAGCTTGGTGACATAGCAGCGCGCAACAACAACGCGACGCAAGCTAAGAAATATTACCAACAAGTCGTAACCGAGCACCCAAACAGTGCTTCGGCTAAAGTGGCCAAAACCCACTTATAACCAAAATAGGGGTGCTTAGGCGCCTCTTTTTTATACCTGTTCACTTCCGTTTAGTGTTTACTTCTCTTGCTAGTGATGACAACACATCGCCTTGTTTATGCGTTTTAAGCATTAGCTAGTCACCGCTTGCAACCAATCCTTTTTGATCCCAATCGCTGTCCTGTGTAGAATACTCGGATTCTCGGAAGAAGTTGCGTAGAGCAAGAGCAATGAGTCATATACTAGATAAAATCGATACAGTTTACCCGTTTCCGCCTAAGCCAGTTCCATTGAGCGACGCTCAGAAACAGGCCCACATCGCAAACATCAAAAAACTACTTCAAGAAAAAGATGCAGTTCTAATTGCACACTACTACACCGATCCTGAAATTCAGGCTCTGGCAGAAGAAACTGGTGGTTTCGTTGGCGATTCATTAGAGATGGCTAAGTTCGGTAACCGTCACTCAGCAAGCACTTTGATCATCGCTGGTGTTCGTTTCATGGGTGAGTCTGCAAAGATTCTTACTCCTGAAAAACGCATTTTAATGCCAACACTTGAAGCTGAATGTTCGCTTGATCTTGGCTGCCCAGCTGACAAATTTACAGAATTTTGTGATGCTCACCCTGACCACACTGTGGTTGTATACGCGAACACCTCTGCAGCTGTTAAAGCTCGTGCAGACTGGGTAGTTACGTCGAGCATCGCTTTAGAAATCGTTGAAAGCCTAGACGCTGAAGGCAAACCCATTATTTGGGGGCCAGACCGTCACCTAGGTTCTTACATCGCAAATCAAACTGGCGCTGACATGTTGCTTTGGCAAGGTGAGTGTATCGTTCATGATGAGTTCTCAGCTGATGCTTTGAAGAAAATGAAATCGGTATACCCAGAAGCGGCTATCTTGGTTCACCCAGAATCACCAGCAAGCGTGGTTGAACTGGCTGATGCTGTAGGCTCAACAAGCCAACTGATCAAGAAAGCAAAAGAGCTGCCTCATCCACAGATGATTGTTGCGACAGACAAAGGCATCTTCTTCAAGATGCAGCAATTGGTTCCTGAAAAAGAGCTGATTGAAGCGCCGACAGCGGGTGCTGGTGCAACGTGTCGTAGCTGCGCACACTGTCCTTGGATGGCAATGAACGGCCTTGAAGCGATTGAAAACGCGCTTGAGAATGGTGGTGAGCAACACGAAATCTTCGTTTCTGACGAATTACGCGTGAAGTCTCTTATTCCATTGAACCGCATGCTAGATTTTGCAGAGCAGTTAAATGTGCAGGTAAAAGGTAACGCGTAAGTCGTTCTTTTATCTAACCAATAAAAAAACCAGCCAATAGTGCTGGTTTTTTTGTATCTGCGTATAGGCCGCCAATATCAATCTTGTGGTCATGTATCTTTTTCTGATGATACATCTTGTTGATATCGCGTATTTTTTCTAGCATGTAAGTAAGAGGAAAAGATTAGAGGCTCGAATGATAATCTGGTTACAACTCAAACGCTGGATCAAAGCAAACATCTTTGTTTTGAATGGCAAAAACTTACTGTTCACTTTTCTTGGCTACATCGCTTTATCGTGGTCGATGCTGTATTTGGCGGGTGAAACAGATTTAACCAGTTCGGTTACCGTATTCGCTTACTACTTGGTGGTGACGGCTTCTACGGTTGGTTATGGTGATTTATCACCGACCACGGTAGCGGGGCAGTGGATCGTTATTCTATTTGTGATTCCAGGCGGGTTGAGCCTTTTTGCCGCGTTGCTCGGTAAAGTGGCGACAGAAGGTGTTGAATATTGGCGAGCGGGCTTGCTAGGAAAAAGGAGAGTTAGAGTGGACAACCACATTTTGATGTTGGGGTGGAATGAGCAAAGAACCATTCATCTCATCCGCATGCTACAACACGAAGAAACGGGTAAACGACCAATCGTGCTATGTACGCGTTCAGATATCGAGAACCCGTTACCCGGTGAAATCAATTTCGTCAAAGTAAACAGCTACACCGATGGCAAAGAGATGGAGAAAACGGGCATTGAGTCTGCAAGTTGCATCCTGATTGATAACCCAGAAGACGACATTACGTTATCTGCGGCGCTTTACTGTGCCAACCGAAACCCTAAAGCGCACCTTCTTGTTTACTTTAAAGATGAAGCGCTGAGCGATTTGTTACACAAGCATTGCCCTAACTCAGAATGTATTCCAGCGGTGGGTGCTGAGATGCTAGCAAAGGCTGCGGTAGACCCAGGTTCCAGTGCGCTTCACCAAGAATTATTGAGCTCAACAAGAGGCATGACACAGTATTCAACGTATTTCCCTGAAGACGCTGAGTCTGTCACCGTCGCGCCTATTTTCTCAGTGTTTAAAGAGAAGTATCAAGCAACTCTGATCGCCATTGATACGGGGAGCGGTATTGAACTCAACCCAGAGTTAGATCAAGTGGTCAGCAGTGGCACTAAGCTGTTTTATATTGCTGATGAGCGAATTGATGACTTCGATTGGAAAGGCTTCTAAAGCGACTATTTTATTTCGTTTGAAAACTAAAAAAGGCCTCATAATGAGGCCTTTTGGCTTGTATAAAGCTAACTGTTATTGAGCTTCAGCCAGTGCAATGCCACGCTGCGTTAGTCCGCAAAGCATCACAGGAACAGCGTTAAAGATCTCTTCGAATTGCTCTAGGCCTTCGATGCCTTGCTCTGCAAGTGTCGCAATTGACGTTTCTGGATCGTAAAGCATGCTCAGTGAAAGTAACACACCGCCCACGAGTGCGTTGTCTTCGCTTTCTTCAGGCATCAATGTTTCCCAGTCATCACGGGCGATCTGCCAGCCTTGAAGTAAGCCTTCACAGAAATCGCGAGCAGCGGTATTCACCACTTCTGCATCATCCAATTGGCAAGCTTCAGGCCAAACCCACGTTCCTTCAATTAGCTCAGGACGTGTTTTATTCCAAAGCGTGATGATAACTTCAATGTAGCTCTCTAGCTGCTCACCATCCGTAAAAGGCGCGACTTCTTCGCCACCCCATAAGAACGGTAGCCACTCATGAGGGGTTAACACATTAGGTGCCGCTGCCATTGCAGTGACAAAGCCCATTGTTTTGTGTTCTGTGATTAGCTTTCCTTCCAACTCTGGAAGCGCAAGAATATCTTGTAAAGTCAAAGTGAGGTACCGTAAAAGGGAACATATTTGCGCTTATAGTACCAATGAACTTGTGCCAATCAAGCTTCAATCTAAAAAGGCTTGATGTCATGGATGATAAACACTAGGTTTAACAGAAAAGAAAACAATAAAAGAATTATGCAGATACGGTCGTCTTTAAAGAAAAAAAGTATGGTAGCGCTTGGGTTATACCTTGCGATGTTTATTGCCATTGTCGGTAGTGTGACGTATTACGTCGTAGAATCCCCTGTGCGCGCCAAATTACAACAAAACCTCGACTTGCGTACGCAACTTTTATCCGCATTGATTACAGAGCCGCTCAGCAGCTCTCAAGGCTTTGTTGATAGTCTAGTTGGCTTTGCTCAAGCGCATCGTAACGGTGATGATGTTATTCCGCTCTTTAAATTCATGTTGGCGGCGAGCGACGATACGATCGTCAGTGCTGGAATTTGGCCTGAACCTTATGCGCTTGACCCTAAAAAGCTTCTTAACAGCCACTTTTTCAATAAAGCCGACGATGGAAAAATTGATCAGCTGTTTTCTTATAACAATCCTAAAAACAGCCCTTATCAAGAAGAGTATTGGTACACCTCTGTAGTCAACAAAAAACAAGGAACGATCTCTTGGAGCGATGTGTATATCGATCCATACACACACGTTCGAATGATTACCGCTTCATCGCCTTATTATTACGACGGCATTTTTGCAGGTGTTGCCACGGTGGATCTCTCGCTCGAAGAGCTGCTTGGCTTTATTAAGAACCACGCCGAAGAATACAATCTTGGCATTATGCTCAGAGATAAACTCAATCAAGTGTTAGTTTCGCATAACTTCAATCTCGTTGAAGGGATCTACATCAGTAGCAATCAATTTGGTGATTTCGGTTGGCAAGTGGATGTAGTTAATTCTAAGTCACGTGTAGCAGACGAAGTATTTCGTCAGGTGATGAGTATTGAGGGCGGTATTGTTCCGCTATTGCTACTTTGTGTGATGGCGGGCTATTACTTATTGAACCGTTATTTGATTAGTCCAATTACAACGATTGCCGCACAGCTAGATAGCTCGAAAGCAGGCGAAATCATAGATGTTGACTACTCAAGTGAAGACGAAATTGGTCACTTGATTAAAACGTTCAACGAAAAGACCATTTATCTCGAAGCGGAAAAGGTTAAAGCTCAGGCATCCACCAATGCAAAAACCGCTTTCCTTGCGACCCTGTCACATGAAATTCGTACTCCTATGAATGGGGTATTGGGTACTGCTCAGATCCTATTAAAAACGCCTTTAAATTCTGAACAAGAGAAGCATCTCAAGAGTTTGTATGAGTCCGGTGATCACATGATGACCTTACTCAATGAAATCTTAGACTTTTCGAAGATCGAGCAGGGAAAGCTGGATCTTGATGAGACTCGCTTTCCACTCGATTCGATCATCGGCAGTATCAACAGTGTCTACTTCACACTCTCTTCAGAGAAAGGACTTCAATTCAAAGTGTATTCTGAGGTGCCTTCTGGTCGTTGGTACTTCTCAGATAAAGCACGTCTACGACAAATCTTGTTTAATCTTTTGAACAACGCGGTGAAGTTTACTTCCAGAGGCTTTGTTGAGGTGTACCTGAAAGAAGTTGTAGAGGGGAGTGACACCTATCTGAGCATTCGAGTTCGTGATACCGGAATTGGTATTTCTAAAGAAGCTCAGAAGCGTATTTTTAAACCGTTTGAACAAGCGGAGTCTTCGACCACAAGGCGTTTTGGCGGTACTGGCCTTGGCCTCGCGATTGTGAAGAAAATTGCCCAGTTGATGGATGGCAGTATTACCGTCACCAGTGAAGAAGGGATAGGCACGAGTTTTGATGTTCGCTTGAAGATTCAGCCATGTCAGCCAGGAGAAATCGAGAGTTTGCCACATAAGAAGTTGGACTACTCTGGCTTAAAGGTACTGATCGTCGAGGACAACCGAACTAACACGGTGATCATTGAAGCCTTCATGAGCAGTAAAGGCTTTACCTGTAAGAGCGTCGAAAACGGTGAACTTGCGATACAAGCCGTGGTTGCTGAGCGCTTTGATTTGGTGCTCATGGATAACCATATGCCTGTGATGGATGGCGTTGAATCAACCACTGCTATTCGTGCTTTGATAGGCGATGTGTCATCGGTATTGGTGTTTGGTTGTACGGCTGATGTCTTTAAAGAGACTCGTGAGCGTATGTTGGGGGCAGGTGTGGATTATATTATTGCTAAGCCGATTGACGAGCGTGAACTGGATGATGCCTTGTTCCGCTATTCAAATAAGCTTTATCAATACCATGAAGTAAAAGCGGATGAGCTCGAAAGCCAAGACGTAAAACCACACGATTCGAAAAGTAAAAGCGAGTCACTGCCTAAACCTGATCTTCGCAACAAAGATAACACTGAAGAGCTGTTAGTGACGTTGTATGTGGCGCTAGAAGACAACAACCTAGAACTGATTCAATTTGCACTAGAGAGCCTACGTGTCCACGTTGAAGCTATGAACAACGCGGAACTTACTGAACAAGTCGATAAAGCGTTAGAGCAGGTTGCTTTAGGATCACCACCTACACAAGATGTCATTAATATCATTACTGTAAATCTACCTATGGCTTAAATGTTGTTTAATTACGGTAAGTAAATGACGAACTGTCCAATATTTGACCTTGGTTGGATTTTTTGGTGAAAGTGACTGCTTTTAAAGTGGTTTTTGGTTGTTAATTTACAACTTGATTTTTAATTTGGAGTGTATGACTACTAATCTTGTGATTTAATAGCGACATTATCTGGTGAGGTGCAAATGTGCCTTGTTTATATGTTACTAAATCACTAATTAAGCAGTGATATATTTTAGGTTTGTCGTCAATGAAGTCTCGTGGTCCATTTTGTATTCGAAACGCAGCTGCGGATACATTTGCTATGGTCGTTTTCTGTTTTATTTCTGGCATGATCGTAGAAGTGTTTATTTCTGGTATGACGTTTGAGCAATCTCTTGCTTCTCGAACGTTATCTATTCCTGTAAACATTGCTATCGCTTGGCCTTATGGCGTTTTTCGTGATTGGTTCTTACGCAATGGTGCAAAACTTTCAGAAAGCTCATTGATGAAAAACTTGTCTGATTTGATGGCATACGTGTTATTCCAGTCTCCAGTGTATGCGGGTATTTTGTTGGCAGTGGGTGCTTCAGGCGACCAGATCGTTACGGCTGTCACCAGTAATGCAGTCATCTCGTGCGGTATGGGCGTACTTTACGGCTACTTCCTCGATATGTGTCGTAAATGGTTTCGAGTTCCTGGCTACTATCAACAAGCTTAAGAAAAGCAACAAGCGTAAGTGCAGCGAAAGAATGAAATTTGGTTTGTTTTTGATCTAATGAGTTAATTTGTAATCGAACAAACCGAAAAAGGCACTTTTTTTGAGAATGCCCCTTGACCAAAGCAAGCAGAATCAATAAAGTAGCGCCTCGTTGAGTGACATGCTCAACACACAATTTGTGGAAGGATGGCTGAGTGGCTTAAGGCGCTCGCCTGGAAAGCGAGTATACGTTTATAGCGTATCTGGGGTTCAAATCCCCATCCTTCCACCACTATTCAAAACCCTAGCAGAAATGCTGGGGTTTTCTCGTTTTAGAGCCTCTATATCCCACCTCATCTGTATACCTCCCTAATATCCGTTCCTTTAATCATTGCTTTATAGTTATAATCTCTATTAATACCGTCGCAGAATTAACCATATTAGGTGTTTTTATCATAGATAATCGCTTGATTTTTTGGCGTGAACCTAGATTATTAATAGTACGCAATATTATGAATAATCTAACTATTAGGAATCCATAACCTCATGACAGAAACCCTAGTTTCTCCAATGCTCTCTTTTACGATCGCGATTTCATTACTGTTTATCGGTAAAGGTTTGATCGAGCGATCTGAAGTATTAAGAAAGTATTCACTGCCAGAGCCTGTGATTGGTGGCTTTGTCTGCGCAGCGACCGTAGCGGCGCTTTACTATATTTTTGAAATCCAAATCACTTTTAGCCTAGATGTCAGAGACTTTTTGCTTCTCTACTTTTTTGCTGGCATCGGGCTCCAAGCGGATATTAAAACACTGATTAAAGGCGGGCGACCGTTGTTCATCCTACTGTGTCTTGCTGCCATTTTTATCGTGTTGCAAAACGTAGTCGGAATGGCAGTCGCTTCTGGCTTTGGAATGGATGCGAAAGCAGGCTTGCTATCTGGGTCTGTTAGCTTGATAGGCGGCGTAGGCACAACGTTAGCTTGGGCGCCAATGTTTGTGGAAGAGTTTGGTATTGCTAACGCGCTCGAACTTGGTGTCGCTTCAAACACGGTTGGTTTAATTGCAGCGTGTGTGATTGGTGGTCCGATTGCGAACTACCTGCTCAATAAACACAAAGTAAGCCCTTCTAATGAAGAAGAGGTTACGGTTGGTGCATTCCAAGAGAGTGAAACAAAAACAGAGCTTAGCCACTACGGCGTTCTGTGGGCGTGGTTGATTCTTAACTTAACACTAATGCTGGGTTACAGCTTGAGTGAAGTTATCGACTCGATGGGCCTAAAACTGCCGTTATTCGTTAGCTGTTTGATCGCAGGTATCCTAATCGGAAACGTTGGTCGCGCACTGTTTAAGAAACGTCGTACACAAGAGAAAATCGCTCAAGGCCGCAAAGGCTTAGCGATGATCTCTGATATTTGTTTAGGCATGTTCTTGACCATGGCATTGATGGGGTTGCGTATCTGGGATCTCGATGGACTGTTTGGCTATATCTCTGTTGTCATGAGTATCCAGATCTTGCTTTCGCTGCTGTTTACTGTGTTTGTCGTTTATTACTTGATGGGAAGAAACTACGACTCTGTGGTGATATGTTCAGGCTTTGGTGGTATCACTCTAGGCTCGACCGCAACAGCAATTGTGAACATGACCGCAGTAACTCACCGCTATGGCGCAAGCCCACAAGCGTTCATTGTGGTGCCATTAGTGTGTGGTTTCTTTGTTGATTTGATCAACGCATTGGTGATCAGTTTCTTTGTTGGTCTGTAGTGAAGTGACCGGTTATTGACTGCTTGAGGTTTACATCGGGATAATGACCACAAAGGCGATGACGAAAGTCGTCGCCTTTGTTTTATCGACAGCAAGCTAAAACACGTATATCAGCCTTTGATGTGATGTCTTGAAGTGACTCGGTGCACAAGTTAGTAAGAGCAATTACGATCTTGATAAATTGGGATATATGTTCGCAGCAAATTTGTGAGACGCTTGATTAAGTGTCAGTTGAATTACAAGGAAGTTGAATGCACCACTTTAATATCCGTGCTCTCGAGTACTTAAACGCGTTATCAAAATACAGGTCGTTACGTAAGGCATCTAAGATGATGAACGTTGACCCTGCCGCGATGAGTCGGATGTTGACACAGTTAGAAGCGCAAGCGGAAATGAAAGTATGGGAGCGCAACAACCGCCAATCACTGTTAACCGAAGCGGGTAATGAACTGCTGAATTACTACCGTTCCATTGTTCGTGGAGAGGCCGCTGTGCTTGCTCGACTAACCAAGCTTAAAAACCTCAAGGGCGGTAATGTTAGCATCGCGATTGGAGAAGGATTTATTACTAACTTGGTCTCTAAACCGATGCAAACCTTCATGGCTCGATACCCTGATATCAATTTATCGATTGAAATTGCAGGTGCATTGGATGCCGTGAAAATGTTAGAAGATCAACAGATAGATTTCGCGATCACCTATGCGTCTGCACCTCATCCTAAACTGCATTCACACGTCGAGCGTAGTCATCCGCTCGAATTGATTGCTCCGAAGGGGCACTTCCTTACGATGAAAGATGCACCAGTGGTAATGCAAGATATTCAAGACGCTTCTCTCGCCTTGATCGATAACTCGACCGGTATGGGGAGGCTAGTAAAGCAGGCTGAACAAATTTCCCATCTTACCTTGCAGCCAAAACTTCAAACTAACTCAGTCACGGCACTGACTAACTTCGTTTCAGCAGGGTTGGGCGTCACCTTTATGCCTAAGCTCACTGTGATCGATGAAATAAAGTCAGGGCAGATTGAAGTGGTTGCGACCGAGTTGGAGATGCTATCGAAGGCGACGGTTAAGGTTCAATCTTTGAAAGGCCGTGCACTTACGCTACAAGCCGAAACCTTGTTGGATTTCTTACTCGAGAACGCCACTTTCTTAAGCCATGACGCTTATAATATCTAGGCTTAGTTGATTTACTTAGCGACTCCTACCTAAGCTTTCAAATACCGCCAATATCACACTTTCAAACTGCCGAATTCGTTTTTAAGTCGAATTGAGTTTTTGTCAACGCTCTCTCTATTGTTAAGTCAACACGTACGGAATAAGTTACAAACCATTAACGAAACGAGTTTTACACTGACAGTTGTGTTCGGCTGGTTTTGGCTTTGTCGGGCATTAGGGGAAGAGAATGGAAGTAATTGTAATTGGCAGCGGTGTGATTGGCTTGACCAGTGCTTGGTATCTGGCGAAAGAGGGCCACTCGGTGACGGTTATCGATCGTCAAGATAGCAGTGGCAAAGAAACCAGTTTTGCGAATGCCGGGCAAATTTCTTACGGTTATTCATCACCATGGGCGGCACCGGGCATCCCTTTGAAAGCGATGAAATGGCTTACCCAAGAACATGCGCCACTTAAAGTGAAGCCTTCTCTTTCTCCAGAGTTAATGTCTTGGGCGACTAAGATGCTCGCCAACTGTAATGAAGCCAAGTACGCACAGAATAAATCGCGGATGTTACGAGTCGCTAACTACAGCCGAGATTGCCTGACTCATCTAAGAATCAGTGAAGATTTGGCTTATGAGGGCCGGCAGAAAGGCACCTTGCAAGTATTCAGAAGCGAAAAACAATTGGACGCTATTCAGCAGGATATGAAGCTATTAACAGAGAGTGGAATCGAACACTCGCTGTTTGATGTTGAACAGTGTCTGTCAGTGGAGTCTGGTTTAGCAGACGTTAAAGACAAGCTGGTGGGCGGCCTGTATTTACCACACGATGAAACCGGTGATTGTCATCAGTTCTGTTTAACCTTGACCGAAAAAGCCAAGCAACTCGGCGTTCAGTTCGTGTTTAATACCGAAGTGGTTAGGCTCAATCATCAGAATCAAACCATTGAGAGTATTACAACGACTCAAGGCGAGTTCAAAGCGGATGCTTACGTGGTCGCTTCAGGAAGCTATTCTCGAGAACTGTTGAAGCAAGTCGATTTGTCGATCCCGGTTTATCCAGTGAAAGGCTATTCGCTAACACTGCCGATCGTGAATGCAGATAAGTCACCAACCTCGACTGTGATGGATGAAACTTACAAGGTAGCGATGACGCGATTTGATGATCGTATTCGCATTGCAGGGACGGCAGAACTTGCGGGGTTTAATTACCTTATCCCTGAAAAACGCAAAGCCACGATTGATATGGTGATTAAAGATCTTTTCCCACAAGCGGGTGACTTTTCTAAGGCTGAATACTGGACTGGGTTAAGACCAATGACGCCGGATGGTACGCCTATTATCGGTAAGACGCCTATCAAGAACCTATTTACAAATACTGGACATGGGACATTAGGTTGGACAATGGCATGTGGCTCAGGAAAGATCTTGGCAAGCGTGGTCAGTGGCTCTGCTAGTGATATAAAAACTGATGACTTGAGTATCCACCGCTATATGTAAAAGCAAGCCGTTAGTTATCTTGCCTATGGTTTGATGATATCGACATTAGGAGCATGAAGCGGATGCACCTAATGTTGTAAATCTAGGTGCATGGTTTTAAGTCTCCTCTATTTATAATCACGAGATGACTTGAGACTTAAATGATCTTAGCTCTGGCGGTAGCTCCTTATTTACGAGGTTAATAGCTTTGCGATGTTCTAATCCAATGGATCTCACTACGTCCCAGAAATGTTGGTTAAACAATAGCTCGAAATCACCACTGAGTTTGTAGTCTTGCAGTTTGTCCTCAAGTAATTGAGCCAGTTGAGCCTTGTCTGGGTGGACATAGAAGACCAGAGGAAGAGGGTAATAAAGCATAATACTTTTTTCTATGACTAACCCATCCAGGGAATAGGTATGTTCTTGGTATATGCTTTCAACTTCATTGGCTCCGAGTGACACATAATCACATTTTTTATCTGAGAGAAGTTTCAGAATCTCTGGTAACGTTCCTTGCTCTAGTACTCGATATCCATTTGCTCTAAACAGCTCAGCATCAGCCCATGTCGCAGGAATTCCAGCGATAAGTGATTTCAGTTTATTGCTGTTGATATTATGGAATGTGGGTTGATCTTGTTCCCTAATTATCAGGATACGGTGTCCTAATAAGCCTTTACAAATTGGAGAGTTGAGTTTGATTGCAGGCTTATCAGCAAATTTACGGTTTCCCGCCACCGTGACGAGTACATCATAATTCTTGCGGAATATATTTCCTTCATCCTCAGCTCTTGGAAAGTCTGTATTATCGCTGTGAACGACAATAGGTTCGTTCGGATCCCAATTCAACAAGCTATGAATTAGCTCCAACTCATAGTGCTGTCTTTTACCTGATTTATTGCCATTCCAAAAGTTAAACATAGTTGTCCTAAGGGGGAACTTACATTTTATGACTGGTATGCTGACATAGGTTTAGCGTCCAAGAAAGCGCTTTCTTTTGTTTTTGAGAGAATCATACATAGATACAGTCTATGTATGTTGAGAATCGCGACGGAAAGGCTATTTTAAAGAAAGCACATAAGTTCATTGATGGGTTAGAGGTTCGACGATTAGGAAAGACCATGGGGGTACCATTAGTGAATTTTAACTTATTGTTTTTAAATTATTTTTCGTGTTAGTGAACAATTAATGTGACGAATGGCACTGTTGTGTATTTCTATTCTCAATCTATTCTAAATTTGTGATCTATGGTTCGTTTCACCGAAATGTAAGTTGAAGAATCATTCTATCGGCTTATTATCCACCTAAAGAAAGCGGTTTCTTGATGCGAGTTGCCGATAGTGAATACGAAAACACCCCCTTTTTTAAAGTTAAAAGAAAGCGCTTTCTTTCTGGTTATTATCATTAAAAGGACAACGTGATGCACAAAAAGACATTGATTGCTTCGCTCGCCATTGGAGCTTTATTCGGAGCCTCTGTACAAGCAGATGAAGTTAAGCAGGGTGGCACACTAACGGTGCCAATTATCAATACTGGCTTTGTTGAAAACTTTAACCCTTATACAACTAAAGACTTGCTGCATGGGGTAATGTTTGAGCCATTGGTCGTATTCAACAACATGACAGGTGATGTTGATTATCGCCTGGCTGAGTCGGTTGAGTATTCAACTGACCTGAAAACATTGACGCTTAAGTTACGAGAGAATTTGAAGTGGTCTGATGGTTCAAAGTTAACTGCAGACGACGTTGTTTTTAGCTTTATGTTGACTAAAGAGGCACCAGCTTTTGACCAGAAAGGTATTTGGTCTTCAGGTAATTTAAAAGAAATCAAATCTATTGACGCGCGAACCGTCGTGTTTGAGCTGACGGAAGCGGATTCTACATTTGCTTGGAACTTAGAGCGTTACCATATTGTACCAAAGCATATTTGGTCGAAAGTTGAAGAGCTGACAACGTTTACCAACCTTAACCCGGTAGGTAGTGGCCCAATGACGACGGTTAAATACATTAAACCGCAACAGATGGAGCTGTGCCGAAACCCAAATTACTATTTAGAAAATAGACCTTATTTAGATTGCATCAACTTCCGTTCTTACAATGACAACTCTCAGATCCAACCTGCCTTAATCAAAGGTGAGATTGATTGGGGTTCAAATTTTATTGCTGACGTTGAGTCAACATTTGTCGATATGGATAAAGAAAATAACCATTTTTGGTATCCAGCGAATGATGCTATCCACCTTTACGTAAATACCAAAGAAGCGCCATTTGATGACCTAAGAGTACGACAAGCACTTTCTATGGCTCTTGATCGTGAAACCATCGTTGATATTGCTGCTTACGGTTATCCGACCGCAAACTTCAATGCTGGTGGCATCGGTGAGCTATACGAAACGCACATTGATAAAAATGTATCTAAGAAATATGGTTATCTAACTAAGTACGATGTTGAAAGAGCAAACGCTTTACTTGATGAAGCGGGCTTAGTTGACAAAAACGGTGATGGATTCCGCGACAAAGCAAACGGGGAAACGGTTGAGTTTGATATCGAGGTTGTAAACGGTTGGACCGACTGGATCCAAGTGGTTCAGATGGTATCTGAATACTTTGAAGAAGTGGGTGTGAAAGCAAACGTTAAGACTGTGGATTGGGCGGTATATGACAGCAATTTGAAAGAAAGCAAATATACCATGTCAATTAACTGGTCAATGGTCGCGACAAATCCAATCTTGGCGTACCAAGAGTACTTCTCAACGTCTCGAATCGGAAAAACTTGGCATGCTGGTCACGGTGTTAATTCACCAGAAATCGACGCATTGATCGACAGCTTCGGCAAAATTGGTGATGCAGAGCAGCAAGAGAAAGTGTTGAGTGAACTTCAGGAATTTACGGCTGAAAACCTTCCCTTTATCCCTCTATTTTCTAACCCAACTTGGTTCCAATACAGTACTAAACATATTGTTGGTTGGCCAAGTGAAAAAGACCCATACGTACAGCCAGTATGGTACGACGGTGGTAAGAGAGTAATAATTCTCAACAATCTACACCTTAAGTAAGTTATTTTTGAGAGGGCTACAGCTTAGGTTGTGGCCCCTAGGTTAAAAGATTTTTATGTCGTTTTTAATTCGCCGATTTGGCTTCTATTTTACCGCTTTCTTAATCGCTATCTCGTTTAATTTCATGTTGCCTCGCCTAATGCCAGGAGATCCTGTTGATGCTCTTTTCGCTGCAGCTCAAGGTCGAATGGATCCTGCTCAAATGGATGCTGTTCGTGAAATGTACGGTTTTGTTGATGGCAATGTTTTCGAACAATACTTCGCGTATATGAAAAGCGTATTCACTCTTGATCTGGGACCTTCAGTGCTTATGTTTCCTGTAAGTGTTTCAGATGTCCTTGCTATGGCACTGCCGTGGACTATGTTCCTAGCGCTTGGTTCGCTGATTGTTGCTCTTATCATTGGTGTCAGTATTGGTACGTATGCATCGTATCGACGTGAAGGGCTATTTGGACAAATTGTTCCGCCAGTTTTGGCATTTATTAGTAACTTCCCGTACATCGTGACCGCGTTACTGTTGTTCTATTTCTTCGGTTTAAAACTCGAACTATTACCTTTGGCATACACTTATGACCCATCGCTAGAGCCAGGTTTTACATGGGAGTTTATTTCTAGTGTGGCTAAACACGCTGTGTTGCCTATGGGCTCAATGGTCTTGGTTGGTATCGCAACATGGGTCTTCAATATGCGTAATGCGATGATCAACGTGTTGGGTGAGGATTACGTAACGATGGCAGAGGCCAAAGGCTTGAGTAGTTATCGTGTTATGTCTCGCTATGCTGGTCGAAATGCCATCCTTCCTGTTGCGACCGCTATTGCAATGGCAATCGGATTCTCATTCGCAGGTTCAATCATGACCGAAGTGGTTTTTAACTACCAAGGCTTGGGGAACATCCTTCTTAAAGGCATCGTTGCTCGTGATTACCCACTTATCCAAGCCATTCTTCTTATCTTGGTGACAGCGGTACTAACCGCTAACTTTATTGCCGACCTCCTATATGTCTGGCTTGACCCTAGAATCTCGAATTGAGGCGCATGATGGATAATTTAATGGACACTCAAAAAACCGCTAACCAGCCGAATATGCCAGTACGTGAGCCAAAATGGTCGTGGAAAAACGTAAAGAAAACTCTCGGTAAAGCTTACGCATTTTTCTACGGTAACCCCCCGGCCATTATAGGTACTTTTTTACTTACGATTGTCTTAGCCGGGGCGTTATTTGCACCTGTATTATCGACTCATAACCCAGAAAAGCGCGTAGCACGTCCACATGTTGCACCAAGCTCTGAGCATATTATGGGCACGACTCGTAGCGGACGTGATGTATATAGCCAGGTTCTATTTGGAGCAAGAAAGTCGCTTACTGTTGCGATCTCTGCGGGCGTAATAGCCATGACAATAGCAGTGCTAGTTGGGGTTTCATCTGGTTACTTTGGTGGAAAAGTCGATGAACGCTTGAACTTCATTACTAACGTATTTCTTGTGTTTCCACAATTACCCTTGCTGATTGTTCTCGCCGCATTCTTAGGGCAGGTCGGTTCGCTGGTTATTACCGTGTTGTTAGGAATAACCTCCTGGCCTTGGGGGGCTAGGGTGATTCGTGCACAGACCATGGCAATTAGAAGCAAAGAGTTCATCATTTCTGCCGAGGTGATGGGGGAGTCAAAAATCCGCATTATTTTAGTCGAGATCTTACCAAACTTAGTTTCGATTGTTTTTGGTGGCTTCCTAGGCACGGTTATCTACGCAATGGGCTCCGAAGCTGGTCTAGGTATTTTAGGTTTAGGTGATGCAACAGAGGTGAGTTGGGGCTCTATGTTGTATTGGGCACAGACCTCTTCATCGTTATATACCGGTGCATGGTGGGAAATGCTGGTGCCTGCACTAGCGTTAGCGATTACTGGTGGTGGACTCGCATTGATTAACATGTCTATTGACCAAGTGAGCAACCCTAAATTACGTACGGGCCCACACATCAAACTGTGGCACAAACTTAAAAAAGAAGCAGATAAACGCCGAGGCCTATAATGAGCAATCTATTAGAAATTAATAACCTGTGTGTTGATTACGTTTCTCCTAATGGCGTAGCAAGAGCCGTTAATGACGTTAGTATTTCCATTGCGCCCGGTGAAACGCTCGGTATTGCCGGTGAATCTGGTTGCGGTAAAAGTACATTGGCTTTTGCTATATCACGCTTACATAAAGCACCAGCGCTTATCTCTGAGGGTGAAATACTCTACAAAGGGCAGGATGTTTTAAAGATGAATAACAAGCAGCTACGTGACTTCCGTTGGAATGACGTTTCTATTGTTTTTCAAAGCGCAATGAATTCACTTAATCCCGTTATTACCATCGGTGAGCAGCTAACGGACGTTATTCTAGCGCACAAAAAAATACCTTATAAACAGGCTCACGATCGTGCGGTCGAGCTGTTAGGAACTGTTGGGATTCATGGCGATAGAATGTCGAGCTTTCCTCATCAACTGAGTGGAGGGATGCGTCAGCGAGTTGTTATTGCTATTGCTTTGGCGCTGGAACCTAAACTGATCATCATGGACGAGCCAACAACGGCACTTGATGTAGTGGTTGAACGTGAAATCTTGAATGAACTGTATGAGCTTAAGAGTAAGTTTGGCTTCTCTATTCTGTTTATTAGTCACGACTTAAGCCTCATGGGCGAAATTGCTGATCGAATTGGCGTGATGTATGCGGGTAACCTTATTGAATTAGGTGATGCGAAAACGGTATTTAGTGAACCTAAGCATCCTTATACAAAAGGGCTTATCTCTTCATTCCCGACTATTCATGGGCCAAAAGAACGTCTCTACGGGATCCCTGGGAATCCTGTCAACCTTTTGGATACACCTCAAGGATGTAACTTCCAAGAGCGATGTGGCGAATGCATTTCAATGTGCATTAAAAGTGAGCCTCGTTTGGGCGCTATTGCGACTGGGCATCACGTATCTTGTCACCTAGTTTGAGCGAAAGATTATGAATACTTTAAAGAACGTTGATAAAAGCGAAGTTATCTTATCAGTTAAGAATTTGGTAAAAGATTTCCCACTTGGCCAGTCAGTCAAAAGCAATATGATGCGAGCCGTAAATGATGTTTCATTTGATCTTCGTAAAGGAGAAGCATTAGCGATTGTTGGCGAATCTGGCTCAGGGAAAAGCACAGGAGCTCGAATTCTTACCCGAATTTACGATAAGACGGCTGGAGATATCGAATTCAAAGGTGAGCCTCTGTCTGATTATATTGAAAAATATGGTGAGCTTGAATATGCACGCCAAGTGCAAATGATTTTTCAAGACCCGTTTGGCTCGTTGAATCCTGTACATACGATTTACCACCATATTGCGCGACCATTACTTATCCATAAACGAGCAGAAAAAAAAGCGATTCCGAACCTCGTTTATGAATTGCTTGAAATGGTTGGGCTTACACCAGTTAAAGAGACCGCAGAGAAGTACCCCCATGAACTAAGTGGTGGACAACGACAGCGTGTCGCAATTGCACGCGCAATTGCTGTTAGCCCTGAAGTTATCCTAGCTGATGAACCTATCTCTATGCTTGATGTGTCTGTGCGATTAGGAATCCTAAACCTAATGGCTGACTTGAAAGATAAGCATGGTATTTCGTTCATGTACATCACTCATGACATTGCGACGGCGCGTTATTTTGCTGAGAAAACGGCGGTGATGTATGTAGGACATATGGTCGAATGGGGCAATAGCGACAACGTCACTCAGAACCCGCAACATCCGTATTCTCAGTTGTTGTTGTCAGCTGTGCCAGAAGTCGGTAAATCGGGCAAGCGTGACATGAACGTGAAAAAAGGCGATATCCCTTCTTGGAAGCCAAGTAGCGTAGGTTGCCCGTTCGCAAGCCGTTGTATGAAAGCTGACAAACTTTGCACGCAATCAATACCAGAACCGACTCAAATTGCAGAAGAGCATTTTGCTCGTTGTCATCATTTGTAAACTTTAAATCCTTTTTGAAACGTAAAAGAAAGCGCTTTCAAAATTTAAGTGTAAGAATTTTTGGAATTTTGATATGAAACAAGACTACAACTTAACACCAGAGGTCGATGGCAAGTTCGTTGATTTAGATGGTGAGCGTTACTACCAAATCTCTAATGTTGACCAAATGACGCCATTCTTTATTAGCGTTGTATCGTCGAGCGATCACTGGTTATTTATTTCATCAACAGGCAGCCTTTCAGCTGGACGCATTCGTCCGGAAAATGCGCTTTTTCCTTACAAGTCTGTTGACCATATTCATGAAAATGCGGAAAACACCGGCTCAAAATCCATCTTCCGTATTGAACATGGCGACAAGGTTGTACTTTGGGAACCGTTTAATACATTCCATGATGGTATTTTTGATGTTGAACGCAATCTTTATAAAAATACGATTGGAGACAAGATTGTATTTGAAGAGATAAACCATACTTTGCAACTACAGTTCCAATACAGCTGGAATACGAGTGAAAAATACGGCTTTATTCGTCGTTCAAAACTGACCAACCTCGCGAGCTTTGAGCGTAAAGTCGAAGCACTAGATGGCTTACAAAATATACTTCCTTCAGGCGCTCCGTTATCAGCTCTCCAAACAAGAAGTGCATTAGTTGATGCGTACAAGTGGAATGAACAAGTTGATGGTAGTTCATTAGCTCTGTTCAGCATGTACGCGAAATTGAGCGATAGAGCCGACCCTGCTGAATCTTTGCTAGCGACGACAGTCTTCAGCTTAGAAACGGAAAGCAGCCAAATTTTATTGACGAGTGCTCAAGTTAATGCGTTCAGAAAAGGTCGAGCGGTTAAAAGTGAACCTTTAACGAAAGGGGTTAGAGGGAGCTATTTAGTTCATAAGTCTCTGACGCTGCGAGCACATCAAACCAAAGTTTGGTCGATTGTCGCTGATATAGACAAGACTCATTCCGATATCTGTCAGCTTCAATCTGAGCTCTCTGTTCCTGCTAACCTAGCACTAGCTTTAGAAAAGAGCGTTGCAGATAATCAAGATGAATTGATCACATTAATGTCTGGCGCGGATGCGTGGCAAATAACAGCTGAAGAAAATACCAGCGTTCACCATTATGCCAATGTGTTGTTCAATAACATGCGTGGTGGCGTGTTTGAAAACGGCTATATGTTAGAAAAGGTTGACGTAGTTAAAACTATGGAAAAGGCCAACTCTCAGGTAGCTGGCCGCCATCAAGACTTTTTTGATCAGTTAGGGGATGTTTTCAGCCATTCTGAATTAGTTTCGCGCGCTAAAGCGACAGGGGATTCTCAATTAGTTCGATTGAGCTACGAGTATCTACCGCTTACTTTTGGACGTCGTCATGGTGACCCTAGTCGCCCTTGGAACCACTATGAGATTAAGCTTAAAGATGAAAATGGCGAACGCTTACTTTCTTATCAAGGCAACTGGCGTGATATTTTCCAAAACTGGGAAGCGATGGCTCTTAGTTATCCAGGGTTCATCAAATCATTCATCTCTAAGTTTGTTAATGCTTCAACGGTGGATGGTTACAATCCGTATCGAATTACTAAAGATGGTGTAGATTGGGAGCTGTTAGAGGCGGATGATCCTTGGAGTAACATTGGTTACTGGGGCGATCATCAAATCATTTATCTATTAAAATTCCTTGAGTTAGCAGACAAATTTGAGCAAAGCGATCTTATCGAATTACTAGAGAGTGACATTTTTAGTTATGCCAACGTGCCTTACGAGCTTTGTGGAGTTCAAGGCCTCTTTGATAACCCTAAAGATACCGTAGAGTTCAACCAAGACTTGCAGGAATTGACAGAGCAACGTGTAAAGAGCTTAGGCAGTGACGGTCGCTTGTTGATGACGGGTGACCAAGAAGTTTATATGGTCAACTTAATGGAGAAGATACTCGTCCCTTTATTGGCGAAATTGAGTAACTTAGTGCTTGATGGTGGTATTTGGCTCAATACACAACGTCCAGAATGGAATGATGCAAACAACGCTATCGTTGGCAACGGCCTCTCAATGGTAACCTTGTACTACATGCGTCGCTATGTTGCCTTTATGCAGCGCCTGTTAGAGAAGTCACCATCGTCATACAGTATTTCCAAAGAAGTGTTTGAGTGGATGTCTTCTGTTACACAGATCGTTTCAGAGGCAAATACAGAGATTCGTCAAGATACGGTCACTCGTCAAACGCGTAAAGCAATGCTGACTAAGCTGGCTAAATCCGCTGCTAATTATCGTGAGCGCGTGTACCGAGTAAATGGATTCTCAGGGAAAACGAAAGTTGAGAAAGAAGCGATTGTTCAATTGATGGGCGCGAGCTTAAAAGTCCTAGATTCTACGATTGCAAACAACTTGCGTGAAGACGGTTTGTACAATGCGTATAACATCTTGAGTTGTTCTGGTGAGAGCTTAATGGTTGAAGAGCTTTACCCTATGCTAGAAGGGCAAGTTGCAGTATTGAGCTCGGGTCTATTATCATCTAAGCAAGCGGTTGAGTTGTTGGATAAATTGTTTGCCAGTGACATGTATCGTGCTGATCAAAATAGCTTCATGCTTTACCCTGACCGTGAGCTGGCTTCTTTTATGGACAAAAACTGTTTAGACGCTAAAGACATTGACCAGAGCAAATTGTTAAGCATGATGGTTGTTGCCAAAGATAACCGATTAGTAAACCAAGACAGCAAAGGTTCTTACCACTTCAATTCAAGCTTTGAAAACAAAGGTTTCCTTCAGGCTGCGATTGATGAAATTAAAGCCGATTACCCGTCAATTAGTGATGATGAATTTTGTCATGTATCTAGTTTGTATGAGCGTGTATTCAACCATAAAGCCTTTACTGGGCGTTCGGGAACCATGTTTGGTTATGAAGGTTTAGGTTGTATCTATTGGCATATGGTTTCTAAGTTGCTGCTAGCTGTGCAAGAAAACTATCAGCATGCTTGGAGTATGGATTCTAATAGCCAGGAAACTCTTAAATTAGCGGATTACTATTACAAAGTGAGAGCTGGTATTGGTTTCAACAAAACGCCGGAAAACTACGGTGCGTTTCCGACGGATCCGTATTCTCATACGCCAAAGCACTCTGGAGCACAGCAGCCAGGGATGACAGGACAAGTTAAGGAAGAAGTGATTACCCGTTTTGGCGAGCTAGGTCTAGAGGTCGTTGATGGAACAATTGTAATTAACCCTTCACTTCTTAGTCCTAAAGAGTTCTTACAAAAAGCGGCGACTTTTGACTGCCAAAATATTGAAGGACAAATGCAGAGCTTTATTGTTCAGGCTGGGCAACTGGCTTTTACTTACTGTCAGGTACCATTTATTTACCAACTCAATGATGAGCCAACACAGGGTATTGAAGTTCAGTTTAAAGACGGAACAAGTGAGGCATTTGCATCGTTAACGCTAAATCATGAAATGGCTTCACAGCTCTTTTCTCGTAGTGGTCTCATTGAGAAAGTCGTTGTCGTGTTGTCAAAGCACCAGTTACTCTAATTCTAATTTGAAGTGAAATAAAAAGGCTCTAAGTGAATACTTAGAGCCTTTCTTTGTGCGCCGAGCAT